>CAYZNA010000417.1:0-3375 GCA_964478665.1 uncultured Anaerolineales bacterium | reverse complement strand
GTAGAAGATCGCATAGGGCCTGAAAAAGTATAACTTCCCGGTTTCAGACCCTAAGGGTCTCGAAGACCCTTAGGGTCTTGACGGAACTTATTCTTTTACGGACCCATAGTACGAGCGGTTGACCGAACCCACATAATCGCCCGCATCCAGATTGCTGCGCGCAGTGACCAGGGCCTGCCGTGCCGATGCCAGGTAGCCTCGAGGAGTCTGCTCTTCTATCGCTCGATTTTGCCGTGTCACGATAACCGGAGTATATATCTACTGCGTCTCCGGCGCAAACTCCTGTCGGGCATTCGAAACAGACTCAGCCCCCGCCAACCGGCTCCGGCCGACAGGGGGCTGACGTTTTCGCTCGACGACGGCGGATCACACCGCCAACGGCACGAGCACTTCCGGGCGCGTGCGAGAAAAGTCTATCGGCAGGCTTCGGCGTATACGCACGATGACCACCGGCTTGCTCTGATTGCCCTGTTTGTGAAGCAGATCGAGGTGGTACCAACTGAGTTGGGGATCGTCTTCCGGCAAAATCACCAGCCTGAAGTTGTCTGGCAGGCGATCCAGAACCTCCGGGGTGGCGAAGATGTAGCGGTTGAGTGCCCCCAGCAACTCTAGATTGCGGGCCACTACTTCGGCTTCGTCCAGTTCTATGCTGACGTTGATCATCGCTCGTACCTTTCCCGGTAAATAAGCCAGTTCGCCCGGATATCGTTTTGCGCGACAGTGAATGCCTCATTGTAGTCGAGCATTCCCAGGCTTTCTTTTACTGTCTTTCCGTCCGGGCGAAGCGTGTCCCGGTGCGCAAACCCGTGGGCCGTATCGTACCGCACCACCGGATACTACTCATGTTGCCAACAGACACTCCAATTGAACCACGAAGCTCACTATTCGCCCGGCATCTTTCTCAAAGCGGACTCGAACGATTGCGCCGGGGCCGATGTTGTACTCGAAGGATAGTTCTCGCACGTTTTGCCTCGTCCAGTGCGGTCGGATCGAATTCTACTCTTGCGAGTGCCGAGAGTCAAAACGGACTTGCGTGAAGACTCGCCCCCGGCAGGCTCCCAGAACCTGCCGGGGTCTTCTGGCCGCCTGCGGCCCGCAGGGGGGCTGATTGGCCAGGCAACCTGACTACCTGACCCTTCGGCGATCACCCGACTAACGGGGCAGGTGGATGCCCCGGCCACCCGACCCTTCGGCGACTACTCGATTACTCGATTACCCGTATGTGCAACTCTTGCAGTTGCTTCGGTTCTACCACCGAAGGGGCGCCGGCCATCACGTCTATCGCCGCCTGGTTTTTGGGGAAGGCGATTACCTCGCGGATGTTTGGCTCGCCGGCCAGCAGCATGAGGATGCGGTCAATGCCGGGGGCGATGCCGCCGTGGGGCGGGGTGCCGTACTCGAAGGCCTCCAGCATGTGCCCGAAGCGCTCGCGGGCCACCTCCGGCGCCAGCCCGATCAACGCGAAGACCTGCTCTTGCAGGGCGCGGTCGTGGATTCTGATGGAGCCGCCGCCCACTTCGTAGTTGTTCAGCACCAGGTCGTATTGCTGGCCGCGCGCCTGGCCGGGGTCGGTCTCCAGCAGGGGGATGTCTTCCGGCATGGGCGAGGTGAACAGGTGGTGGCTGGGATCCCAGCGCCGCTCGTCCGGGTTCCAGTTCACGAAGGGGAAGTCAATCACCCAGCAGAAGGCCAGCAGGTCGGGATCGCGCAGGCCCAGCCGGTCGGCCAGCTCCACCCGCAGCCGGCCCAGGGCCTCAAGGGCCACCGCCGGTCTGTCGGCCACGAACAGCAGCAGGTCGCCCGGCTCGGCGGCCATGCGCGCCAGCAGGGCCTGTGAGGCTTCGGGGCTGAGGAACTTTGCAAAGGTGGAGCGGTGCTCGCCGGAGGCTTCCACTGCGATGTAGGCCAGTCCCTTCGCGCCGTACTGCTTCACGTAGCCGGTCAGCTCGTCAATCTGCTTGCGGCTGTAGCCGCCCAGCCCTCTGGCATTGATGCCGCGCACGGTGCCGCCGGCGGCCACGGTTTCGGCAAACACCTTGAACCCGCTGGCCGGGGCGAGGTCGGAGAGGTCCACCAGCTCCAGCCCGAAGCGCAGGTCGGGGTTGTCTTTGCCGAAGCGGTCCAGCGCCTCGTGGTAGGTGAGGCGCGGCCAGGGTTCGGCGAGCAGGCGTTTCTCCGGGGCGAGCGTTTTCACCATAGCGGTAAACATGTGCTCGATCAGGCTCATCACGTCTTCGCGGCGCACGAAGGACATCTCAAGGTCGAGCTGGGTGAACTCCGGCTGGCGGTCGCCGCGCTGGTCTTCGTCGCGGAAGCAGCGGGCGATCTGGAAGTAGCGCTCCACCCCGGCCACCATGAGCAACTGTTTGAGTTGCTGCGGGCTTTGCGGCAGGGCGTAGAACTGCCCCGGGTGCACCCGGCTGGGCACAAGGTAGTCGCGCGCGCCCTCCGGGGTGGTCTTGAACAGGATGGGCGTCTCGACTTCGATGAAGCCCTCGCGGTCGAGGTAGTCGCGGATGAACTTGACCATGCGGTGGCGCAGGTATAGATTGCGCGCCATGCGCTCGCGGCGCAGGTCGAGGTAGCGGTACTTCAGCCGCAGCGTTTCCTCAAGGGGCGCCTCTTCGTTGATGACGAAGGGTGGCGTCTTTGCAGCGTTGAGCACGGTCAGGGAGTGCACTTCCAACTCCACCGCGCCGGTGGGCAGGGCGGGGTTTTCCATCCCGGCCGGGCGAGCGCGCACCGTGCCGCCAGCCTGAATGACGAACTCGTTGCGCAGCTCCTGCGCCGCGCGGTGGGCGCCGGCGGCGATCTCGGGGTTGGTGACGATTTGCGTCACGCCGAAGCGGTCGCGCAGGTCCAGAAAGGTCAACCCGCCGTGGTCGCGCCGGCGGTTGACCCAGCCGGCCAGGGTGACTGTTTGCCCGACGTGCTCGGGCCGCAGTTCTCCGCAGGTGTGGGTTTTGTAGTGTGGCATAGTCGTATCCTCAAGGCTACGTAGGGGGCGCATCCCCATGCGCCCCAGATTAATGAAGGTGATAAATCGGGAGTGCAACAAAAAGCCGCCCGGTCGCATCTGCGCGGGCGGCAAGGTTCAGGCGTGGCGGGCCGGCGCTTTCAGCCGGTCGCGGACAGGCGTGAACGGCGCCCCCGGCAGCAGTGTGCGCCGGGCGTAACGTTAGCATCGTTTCGCTTGCCCCAGACCAAGTGTACCGATAACATGCCCGTGATTATAAGGCCAGAGCACGGATTGCACAAGGCGCAATCGCAGTCAGGGCCGGGCTGCCCGGAACCGGGCGCATGGGGATGCGCCCGCCACGGGGGATGCGCCCGCCACGGGGGATGCGCCCGCCACGGGGGATGCGCCCGCCACGG
>CAYZNA010000416.1:0-3378 GCA_964478665.1 uncultured Anaerolineales bacterium | reverse complement strand
TTGATCCGGCCCGCCGCGCCGGAGGCCGCCGCAAGTTTTCCGTGCGTGACTATCAGCCGCCGCTCTCCCTCGTCAGGGATTGGCTGGCCCACACCCCGGCCGTCGGCGTGAAAATTTCTCCGGGCGTTGATCTCTCCGAATTGACCGGCTATGACGCCGAGATCGAATTTATTTCTGAAAGTGGAGAACTGAAAGAGTGTGCGTTGTGGTTCGGCCCGTTGAAGACCGCTGCCCCCTTCGGCTCCGCCCAGGGCAAGCGCCGTGCGACTCTGCTGCCGGGCCGGCATACCCTGCTGCCTGATCCCTCGGCCACCGTGGGATGGAGCGAGCCGCGGGCCTACCTGTACGAGCCAGACCCGGCGATCTTGCGCGCGGGACTGGTGAAGACGCTGGCGGCCCAGCTCGACGCCCGCCAACTCGACCCGGACATTGCTTATCTCACCGCGGACACACTGAGGCCGACCCCCTTTGCGCGCGCCTTTGTCATCGAGGCGTCATTTCCGTTTCAACTCAAACGGCTGCGGGAGCATCTGCGCGCGCTCAAGGTGGGGCAGGTGACCGTGAAGAAGCGCGGTTCACCGCTCGAAGTAGAGGCTCTGGTCCACCGGCTCAGACTGTCTGGGCCGGAAAGCCGGGTGGTGTTCCTCACGCACGTTGGGGGTAAGCCCTATGTGCTGATTGGGCTGCCGGTCAAAACGTAGTGCGCGGGATATACACTTCTCGACAACATTTGCGGCTGAGACGGGGCGGTGCTATTATCCCCGTACCATCGGCGATTATGTCTCAGGAGGCTTAACATGTTTCAATCTATCAGCCGGGGTTTCGGGTTTCTCAGCCAGGCCATTGAGATGGCGACCTATATCATCAAGAACAACCTGCTCTTGGTGGCGGTGACGGAGGTCGGCGTCGGCGCCGTGGTAGGATTGATTGGCTTCCTCCTGGTCGTGATCGCGCTGACGATTGGTGGAGGAATCTTCTTCGCTTTTTCTGGCTTGGGGACGGGGACGACGGGGCTTATTATCGGCGGCGGGCTGGCGGTGCTGGCGGCGGGAACGCTGATTGCCCTGGTGTCCGCTTTCTCGTCGTATGTCACCACGGCGTACCACACTTGCAGCGGCAGCTGGTTTTAGCCCGCGTAGGCGGGCTTTGCGCCCTTCGTTGCCGCGATTTCAATCGCCGGGACAGGGTTTGAGGACACTCTCTTAGGCTTCGGAAGGCAGGCAAGGTATGCGGCAAGAGATTTTAACTTGGGATGATGTTGACCGCTTGATTGACGCGCTGCTGCCGCAGTTTCGGGGGCACTTCGACGCCATGCTGATGATCACCCGCGGCGGCATTGTGCCGGGCGGCATCATCAGCGAAGCGCTGGATATCAAACATCTCTTGACGGCGGCGGTGGACTTCCCCAGCGAAGTCGCAGCGGCCAAACTTATGGCCTGGCCGGAGTTCTTGCAATTCCCGGCAGACTCTCTGCTCGCCGGCCGGCGCACGTTGGTGGTGGACGACGTGTGGGGCAGTGGGCGGACGATCACGGCGGTGAAGAACCGGGTGGAGGCGGCGGGGGGAATTCCCGAGTTGTGTGTGCTGCACTACAACCCCACGCGCACCCTGTTCACCAAAGCCTGGCCCACCTACTATGCCGCGGTGACAGATGCGCGGATTATCTATCCCTGGGAGATTGATCGCGGCGGGCCGGAGGGCGTGCCGGCGGCCGCGCCTCAGAGCAACTGACGCGAACAGTTTTGGAGCCAAAACAGGGCTATCTCTCCAGCCGGGCCGCGAGCAGATAACGCCGCACGCGCTCCAACGCTGCCCCGAAGTTCCGCCGCCCCAACCCCAGCCGGAAATGATTGCCCGGAAAGTCGAAGAGGCTCCCCGGCGCGATCATCACCCCTTGCTGATCCAGCACCGCCTGGCAGAAGGCTTCTACCGTCTCCGGCCCCGTCCACGCCGGAAACGCAATGGATCCGGCCTCCGGCTTCAGCCATTTGAACAGGGTTGGGTGTTCGGCAAAAAATGATTCGGCCTGGGCCAGGTTCGCCTGAACGATGCCCAGGTTGCGATCCAAAATCGCGTCTCTGGCGCGCAAGGCCACGAGCGCCAGGACCTCACTCGGCGCGCTGTGGCAGATAGTGGTGTAGTCCTTGAAGGCAAGCCAGCGTTCGATCAAGTCCGGGGCCCGAGTCGCGAGCCAGCCCATCCGCAAGCCCGGCAACGCGAAAGACTTGGATAAGCCGGACAGGGTCATCCCCTTCTCATAGAGATCACACACAGACGGCAGCCGCCGGGCCGGGTCATACTCCAGCAGGCGATACATCTCATCTGAGAACACGTACACGCCATGCTGCCGGGCCAACTCGAGGATGGCGTCGAGTTCGGCGCGCGAGGGCAAATAGCCAGTCGGGTTGTGGGGGAAGTTGACGACGAGCAGGCGGGTTCGGGATGTGAAACTGTGCGCCAGTTGATCGAGATCCAACCGCCAGCCGCTCTCCTGCGGCGCGAACATCCAGAGGGTGAGGGCGCAGCCGGCGGAGCGCGCGACTTCCGAAAGGGATTGATAGGCTGGGGCGATAGCAATGGCGTGATCGCCCGGCTCCAGCAAAGTGTGCATGGCGATGAAGATGCCTTCTTCGGGCGTCAGGATCAGCACGTCGTCGGGCGTGAGCGTCTGATAGAGCCGGGCGACTTCGGCGCGCAGGGCCGGGTGGCCTTGCGATTCGGTGTAGCCCAGGCGCAGTTGCTCCCACCGGGCCAGGCTATCCGGGTCGGCCAGGGCCAGGAGTTCGCGCAGGCTCAGGCTCTCGCAGTCGGAGGCGCTGAGGAGATACTGCACCTTGAATTCGTACCGGGCGAAGTAACGCTCGAGTTTGAAGGGTTTCAACTGTGGCATGTAATTGCCTCAAGGGTCAGGGAGTGAATACAGCTTGAGCGCGACACGGCCAGCAGCATAGCGTCCACCGGCCACCATCCGCTCACATCCGCTTGCGCGAAGTAGTTTCAGCGAAGCCACACCCGCCCGCTTAACGGCCAGGCGTTGGCTCTAACAACGCCGCCGCCGCGTCGGGTCGGGCGAGGGTCGCCAACGGCAACACCCTCACCCACTCGGTCAGCGGATAGGCGCGTTGACCGGGGTAGAGGACTACGAGCCGGTCGAGTTGCAGGTCTTGCAAGGCGTGGCGCATGGAAGGCGTCAGGCGCGGCGCATCCATGCGTTTGCACTCAACATAACGGAATATTACCTTGAAAATCCCGCGCGTCAAGCCGGATTTTCAAGATCTCTGATCACAAGGAACAATCGCCGCCACGCCGCGCCCGCCCGCTTGACGGCCACGCGCTCGGCTAGCGGCTTGGACCATTCCTGCTCAATCTGCTGGCGCT
>CAYZNA010000415.1:2722-3381 GCA_964478665.1 uncultured Anaerolineales bacterium | reverse complement strand
GTCTGCCCGGACACCCGCCGCCGGCAGAAGCCCGACCCCGAGCACGCCGCCGCCTGCCCGGCCTGCTGGCTGCTGGCCGCCGAGGCCGACCCGGGGGTCGTGCGCCGCGCCTACGCCCTGCTCCCGCCCCTGCTCCCCACCCCGGAGACGGTTTTCGCGCCGGGGCAGCGCTTCGCCTTTGACCTCAGCCTGTTCGGCGACGGGCAGCGCTTTCTGCCCTACTGGGTGCTGGCCGTGCCGGAGGTCGGGCGGGAGGGATTCGGCCCCGGCCGGGGGAAGTTTGCCCTGCGGAGCATCACCGCCCGGCAGCCCTTCACCGGCGAGCGCCAGACTGTGCTGGCCGAGGGAGAGCAACTGGTCCGCGTCCCGACCCTGACGGTCACGCGCGCCGCAGCGTGGGCCGCGGCCGGGGAGCTGCTGCCGCGTGTGAAGGACGGGCGGGTGGGGCTGCGCTTCCTCACCCCCACCCGGCTCACCGTGGGGGACCGCAACCTGTGCAAGACCCCGGATTTTGGCGCGCTCTTCGCCCGGCTGGTGGACCGGCTGGAGGAACTGCACCGGCAGTTTGGCGGGGAATGGCCGCAGGTGGACGTGCCCGCCCTGCGCGCCCTGGCCGACCGCGTCCGGTTGCTGGAGGCCGACGACCAATGGATCGAACT
>CAYZNA010000415.1:0-2712 GCA_964478665.1 uncultured Anaerolineales bacterium | reverse complement strand
GCGAGGGTGAGGAGCATGAGGACGAGAAGCTTCTTCCTGATCGTCCAGCGGCTCGGGGCGCACCGGGCGCGGCACCCCCATGAGCGGCTTTGTGGGCCTGGCAATCTACCACTCCCACGACTGGGAGGTCCTGTTGCCCTGGCTGGTCTGGGGGCAGGCGGTTCAGGTGGGCAAAGACGTGGTCAAGGGCAACGGGGCCTACGAGATCAGCGCCCCGGCGGCGAGGCGGTATTGGGGAATGCGGAATGCGGAATGCGGAATGCGGAATGGGGAATGCGGAATGCGGAAGGATGAAGGACGGCGGTAAGGGGTGAGCGGTAAGTACACCCTTTGTGCCCTGCGAGCCTTTGCGGTGAAGGGGGGGCGAGGAGGTAGGTGATGCCAATTGTACAGAATCTCATCGTGGAAGAGTTCGGGGCGCACGTGGGCAAGTACAGCGAGCGCCTCAAGGTGACAAAGAAGGGCGAGACCCTGGCCCAGGCGCCGCTGCTGCACCTGGAAAGCGTGCTGATCGCCGGGCCGGGGGTGAGCATCAGCGCCGAGGCGGTACGCGAGTGCACCGAGCGCGGCATCCCCATCCACTTCGTCAGCGGCACCGGGACGGCTTACGCCAGCCTGTACAGCGCCGGGCTGACCGGCACAGTGCTCACCCGCCGGGCGCAACTGGAGGCCTTCCGCGACCTGCGCGGGCTGCACATCGCCATCGCCTTTGCCCAGGGCAAGATCGCCAACCAGGCCAGCCTGCTCAAGTACATGGGCAAATACCGCAAAGAGGCCGCCCCGGAACTGTACGAGGAACTGTGGCTGCGCGCTGGCGAGCTGCTCGATCACGGGCTGGAGCTGCAGGGCATGCTGCGCTACCCGGAGGTGGCGCAGGAGCGCGCGGCCACAGTGGACGACCTGCGGGCGGAGATCATGGGCTGCGAGGGGCGGGCGGCCCAGCGCTACTGGGGGGCGATCAAACTGGTCCTGCCGGAGGATTGCGGCTGGCCGGGCCGGGAAGGGCGCGGGGCGCGGGATATGGTCAATTCGGCCCTGAACTACGGCTACGGCATCCTGTACGGGCAGGTGGAGCGGGCGCTGGTGCTGGCCGGGCTGGACCCTTACGCCGGCTTCCTGCACGTGGACCGGCCGGGAAAGCCCAGCCTGACCCTGGACTTCATCGAAGAGTTCCGCCAGCCGGTGGTAGACCGCACGGTGATCGGCATGTTCAACAAGGGCACCCGGCTGGCGCAGGACGAGCGCGGGATGCTGACGGTGGAGGCGCGCCGGGCGCTGGCCGAGAAAGTGCTGGGCCGGCTGGAGAGCGCCGAGCCGTACGAGGGCAAGCGCCACCCGCTGCGGGCCATCCTGCAAATGCAGGCCCGCCACCTGGCCACCTTCCTGCGCAACGAACGCCCGGAGTACCAGCCCTTCGCCGCAAGTTGGTGAATTGACGCGTTCCACGTTTCAACGTTCCACGTTCCAACGTTCCTCATGCAATGCCTTCTGGTGTACGACATTCCCGACGACGGCAAGCGGCAGAAGATCGCCGACGCCTGCCTGGATTACGGGCTGGACCGCATCCAGTATTCGGCCTTTCTGGGGCCGCTGCTGCCTACGCACCGGGAGGAGCTGATGCTGAAGGTGAAAAAGATTCTCGGGCGCAAGGCGGGCAACATCCAGCTTTTTCCGCTGTGTGAGAAAGACTGGGAGGCGCGGGTGGTGATCGCGCAGGGAGGGCAGGATGCTGGACGAAGAGATTGAAATCCCGTTTCGGGTTTCCGATCTAAAACAGTGGGTCTACTGCCCGCGCATCCTGTACTACGCCCGGTGCCTGCCAGACGTGCGCCCGACGACCTACAAGATGGAGGCGGGGGCGGAGGCCGGGCGGGGGGAAGTGGCGCGCGAGGAGCGGCGCTCGCTGCAAGCCTACGGCCTGATGGAAGGAGAACGGGAGTACAATGTGCTGCTGAGTTCGGAGCGGCTGGGGCTGCGCGGGGAGGTGGACCTGGTGATCACCACCGGGGAGGGGGAGGCGCGGGAGCTGATCCCGGTGGATTACAAGCTGGCGCGGCAGGCCGGGCCGCACTTCAAGCTGCAACTGGCAGCGTATGGGCTGCTGCTGGAAGAGGCGCGCGGCTTGCCGGCGCGGCGCGGTTTCCTGTATTATTTACCCCTGCGGCGCGCGGAAGAGGTGCGGCTGGACGCGCGGCTGCGGCAAAAGCTGGAGGCCAGCGTGGAAGAAATGCGCGGGATGCTGGAAAGTGAGAAAATGCCGCCTGCCACGGCCCAGATTCGCAAATGCGTCGCCTGCGAGTTCCGCCGCTTCTGTAACGACGTGTTATAACCCGCGCGGGCCTTTTTTTGCGGCGTTTTCCCGTCGCAAATCGGGCCGGTTTTTAAGCACGGGCTGACTTTCGGGGAAAGGAGGCTGAGAACGAAAAATGGGACCCGTGGTTGAGAAGGGAAAGGCGCCAGGAAGGCCGGAGAGCGCCAGAATCACACCCCTGGGCCTCAAGCACCCTGTCGTGGAGAGAAAACGTGGGTGGTTAGCGAACCCTCGATCCGAACGCGGATACTGAAAGGGCTGACTCGTATGTTGGCGGTGCCACTGGAGACGATGTGAGCGATCCCTCGATCCGAACGCGGATACTGAAAGGCGCAAGCCGCCGCCGCCGCTGCACGCCCTCAAAAGCGTTAGCGAACCCTCGTCCCGAACGCGGATACTGA
>CAYZNA010000414.1:0-3424 GCA_964478665.1 uncultured Anaerolineales bacterium | reverse complement strand
GCCAGGCTGCGGAAGTCGAGCCACCCGTGTGAGATCAGACGGCCCCGCTGTGTCCACGCTGCGGGGCCGTGCAAACTCCGCCCTGAACGTCAAAACGCCGCCTTGCTACCCCTCTGGGCGTCTGCTATAATCCGGCCCGCTATTGGCTTGACCACTCAAGCAGGGAAACGAATTCGGAAAGAGGGTGTGCGTGGGAGCATGCGCCCCCACGCACACCCTCTTTCCGGCCTCCGCCGCACGAGCCGGGCGGTTGCTACAGGAGAAGGACTTTGGAAACTTACATCAACATTGCGCAGATTGTGCTGGCAGTCACCCTGATTGCCTCCATTTTGCTCCAGAGCAAGGGCGCCGGGCTGGGCGGCCTGACCGGCGGCGAGGCCGGGGGCGTGTATCGCGCTCGCCGGGGCGTCGAAAAGACCCTGTTTTACGTCACTATCGGGCTATCGCTGGTGTTTTTCGCGGTTGCTATCGTAAACGTGATCATCACCGGTTAACCGCCCGGGTTGTTCCCCGCAGACGAGATGAACTGCCAGTTTCATAGCGTGGGGCGCGCGCTCCGCTGCACAGCATGAGCCGCTTCCGCTGGCAACTGCTGATTGCCCTCGGCGGGCTGCTGCTCATCGGGCTGCTGCTGGCGTGGCCGGCCGGCGAGCAGGGGCCGCCAATTAGCGCCGGGGGCGCGCCCGCCGCGACCCTGGCGCCCACGCAGCCCGTGGCCGGCGGCGCCTACACTGAGGCGCTGATCGGCTCGCCGCAGCGCCTCAACCCGCTGCTGGAAAGCTACAATCAGGTGGACCGCGACCTGGGGCGGCTGATCTTTAGCGGGCTGATCCGGTTCGATTCCGCCGGCCGGCCGCAGGGTGACCTGGCGGAGAGTTGGTCGGTAAACCCGGATGGCCTGACCTATACCTTTTCGCTGCGGCCCAACCTGCGCTGGCACGACGACGTCCAGGTGACCACCGATGACGTGACCTTCACCCTCAGCCTGGTGCAGGATCCGCGCTACCCCG
This sequence comes from uncultured Anaerolineales bacterium, assembly GCA_964478665.1. Classification (GTDB taxonomy): domain Bacteria; phylum Chloroflexota; class Anaerolineae; order Anaerolineales; family CAYZNA01; genus CAYZNA01. Next base: position 2,414 of record CAYZNA010000414.1, on the reverse strand, counting down.
GTCCGGCCGAGCTACACAACTTCTGGAAAGATGTCAAAGTCACGGCTATCAACCCGCTGACGGTGCAGTTCACCCTGCCCGAGCCGTACGCGCCGTTCCTCGACCAGCTTTCTCTCGGCTTGCTGCCGCGCCACCTGCTGGATGGCGTGCAGCCCTCCGCCCTGCCCGATCTCGATTTCAACCTGCGCCCCACCGGGACCGGCCCCTTTCAACTGGTGCAGCTCACCGGTAGCACTGTTGGCGCGGGCGTCACCGGCGCCGAGCTGCGGCCCTTCCCGAACTACTACGGCCAGAAGCCGCTGCTGAGCGAGTTGCGCTTCCGCTTCTACCCCGATCAGGCCACGGCCCTGCGCGCCTACCAGGCCGGCGAGGTGGACGGGCTGGCGCGGGTCGCAGGGCGTGGCCTGGAGCTGGCGCAGGCCCTGGCCGACCCCTCGCTCAGCGTGTACACCAGCCGCGAGCCGCGCCTGACGCTGGTGTTGCTCAACCTGGGCGACGACAACCTGCCCTTCTTCCGGGATAAGCAGGTGCGCCACGCCCTGCTCTACGGCCTCAACCGGCAGTGGATGGTGGACAACCTGCTCAACGGGCAGGCGATTGTGGCCGAAAGCCCCATCCTGCCGGGCAACTGGGCCTACGACGACTCCTACCCGGCCACGCCCTACGACCCCCCGCGGGCGGCTGAGCTGCTGGATGCCGCCGGCTGGCTGACACCCCCGGGGACCGCCCCCGGCGACCTGGCCTATGTGCGGGCGAAGGATGGGCGCGAGTTCAGCTTCACCATCCTCACCACAGACGATCCCCGCCACGCGGCCCTGGCCGAGACCGCGCAGCAGAACCTGGCGTTGTTGGGGGTGCGCACCGGGGTCAAACCGGTCCCTGCCGCCGAGTTGTTCAGTCAGCACGTTGAGCCGCGCGCCTACGAGGCCGCGCTGGTGGACATCAACCTGTCCCGCTACCCCGACCCCGACCCGTACCCTTTCTGGCACCAGACCCAGGCCCAGAGCGGGCAGAATTACGGCCAGGTGAACGAGCGCACCCTGAGCGAGGCGCTGGAGCTGGCCCGGATCACGCCAAAGCTGGAGGACCGGGCAAAGCTGTATCGCACCTTCCAATCGCGTTTTGCCGGCCTGACCCCGGCGCTGCTGCTGTATTACCCGGTGTATAACTACGCGGTGTCCGCCAACGTGGCCGGCATCACCCTCGGCCCGCTGGTAGACCCCTCCGATCGTTTCAACACTATTGCCAACTGGCACCTGCGCAACCCGTGAGGCGTTGCACGTTTTTACGTTTTCACGTTTTCACGTTGTCGCGTTGCACGTTTTCACGCCCCCCGCTCCACGCCCCCTGCCCCCTGCCCCCTGCCCCCCTGCCCCCCTGCCCCCCTGCCCCCCGCTCCCCGCTTCACTCCCCGTACAGCCCCCGATAAATTGCATACACCTCATAAATATAGCGGATGTAGTTGCGCGTCTCGGTGTAGCGTACGACTTCTGCAAACAGGTCGGGGTCGTCCGGGGCAAGCCGCTTCCACGCGGCGGCGTTGCCGGGGCCGGCGTTGTAGGCCGCCAGCGCGGCGTAAGGGTCGCCGTCGAAGGCCCCCAATTGTTCGGCGAGGTAATAGGCGCCAAACTGCACGCTGACCACCGGGCGGTACAGATCGTCGTCACTGTAGCCCGGCCAGTTCAGTTGAGCCGCGATGTGCTCCCCGGTGGCCGGGATGATCTGCATCAGCCCGCGCGCCTGGGCGGAGGAGGTGGCAAAGCCGGCGAACAGACTCTCCTGCCGGATAACCGCCAACATGAACAGCAGGTCCAGTTTGTTAGCCGTCGCGGCCGCCCCCACCAGTTCCGGGAAGTAGGCGCCGAAGCGCACGTGATTGAAGTAAGCGGGGGCGGCCAGCATGGCCGATTCGCTCACGCCGGCCGCTGCCAGCGCCTGCCGGGCGGTGAAGATGGCCGCCTGGTAGTGTCCCAGCCGGTGCAGCAGCGCGGTCAGGCGCAGGGAGGTTTCCGGGTCGCCGGCGAGGGCCTGGCGCAGGGCGGTGAATTCGGCATCGGCCGCGGCGTACTGGCCCAATTGCCACAGGGCCACCGCCTGCCGCAAGCGCGGGTCGGCGCCCAGAATCGGCCCGAGCTCCGAGAAGGGCAGCGAGGCCGGCAAGGAGAGCTTCGCGCGCAACCAGTCTTCGGCGGCGCGCAACTCGGCCTCGTAGTCCACGCCGAAATCATAGCGCGGCGGAGGGGTGAACGGCGGCCGCCCCAGCAGCAAGTCCTGCGCGCGGTAAGAGTAGTAGCCGGACCCCAGCCCGGCGGCGCTCTGCCACGCGGTCTGCGCCCCGGCCAGATCGCGCTGGGCGGCGGCGTACTTGCCCACCCACAGACGGGCGGCGGGCTGGCTGGCGGCCTGGCGGCTGG
>CAYZNA010000413.1:0-3426 GCA_964478665.1 uncultured Anaerolineales bacterium | reverse complement strand
CCCTCGGCTTCCTGTCGCCGGCCCTCGGCTTCCTGTCGCCGGCCCTCGGCTTCCTCCCCGTGCAGGCGCAGGTATTGGCCGCTGGCCGGGTCGTACAGGCGCAGGGCGCTGCCGTCGGTGTGCAGGGTCAGTCCCAATGTTTCGCTTTCCAGTTGCCATTCCCCATCGGGCAGAGGGGCGGGCCGCAGGGACACGAAAAAGCCATTTTCCAGCCTGAAGCCTTGCAAGGGCGGGCGCAGGTACTCACGCAGCGGGTCGAAGAGGAAATACTCGCGCACGCCCAGTTCCTCATACAGCAGGCGTTTTTCGCGCAGGTCTTTGTGGCGTGTGCCGGTGGAGGTCAGTTCAAAGACCACGTCCGGCGCTCTGCCTTCTTCCCACAGCCGGTAGGTGCGCCGGGGGCGAGCGGGGATGCCGAAGACAATGAATACGTCCGGGGACACACAGGCCTGCGGGTTGCCTTCTTCGTAATACAGCAGGGTGTTGCCGGACACGTACACATCGGCCCGCTCGCGGTAGCGCTCCTTGAGCGGGTAAATCAAACCGTCAGCCATCTGGTCGCGGTGGGTATCGGTTTCAGCCATCGGTTCACCGTCCGACTCGGGGTAGTAGACTTCCGCCGTGAGCGGAACGAGCAACTCCGTGAGGCGGTCGAGCGTCCTGCGGGGGAGAGTAATCTGGTCGGTCATGGGCACACCTACGGGGGGCATTATACATCATGCCTCTGTCGCCACGAGGGTTGACAGGTGCTGTATAATAGCCGCAGACCACAAGCCTTTCGCTTGCCCCGTCGAAAACGGGTTCTCCGTTTGTCCCTCCTGACGAATCGTCGCTCCCCCGTGGGCGGCCTGCCTGTTACAGGCTAGTCAGGGGGGTTTTGTTTTGAGAGGCCGGGAACTTCTCCTCCCACCAGACAACGATATTCGGCTGCGCGAGCCCCAGCCACGTCCGATCTCCGTGCCCAGCCTGTTCGGTGGCAGCGCCCGCGAGCATGTCGGCTGGTTCGCGGGGAAGAACGACGGCCAGAACGAACAGCGGCGACGAGCCGACCGAGAACTCGTAGCCGGTGTCGCCACATTCGTCCGCGTAGGCCGTGCGCATTCATTCGCTCCCAAAAAGGGCCGCACTCGCCCGCCGCGCCTTCTGCGCCAGCGCCTCGCCCTCCACGTACCCCAGCGCCTCGTAGAACTTCGCGTCGTAGTCGCGGGTGCGGATCACTACCGGCATGGGTACTGCGTGACCGAGGATCAGGGCCTGCTGGCGGGTGTCCAACCGGGCCAGCACCTCGCGCAGCGCGCTGCCCCCGCTCACCCCGGAGAACACGGCGCGGATGTCGGCTTCGTTGTCCAACAGGCAGGTGACGCGGGTGCCAATCTGGCTCATCACCTCGTCGTCAATGCCGGAGGGGCGCTGGTCCACGATCAGCAGGGTGACGTTGTACTTGCGCAGCTCACGGGCAATGTTGCCAAAAATGGTGTGGCCGGCCACGGCCGGATCGAGGAATTTGTGGGCCTCTTCGATCACGATCATCAGCGGTTTGGGGTCGTCCGCCTGACGACCGGCGGCCCTGTTTTTGCGATCCACGTAGCGGGCGTGGATGCGGCGGGTGAGGTAGTTGGCCACCAGAATGTAGGAGGCCAGGCTGTTGCCGTAGTTGCCGAACTCCAGCACAACGTGGCTGCCGCTGGCCAGTTCGCCAAAGATGCGATCCACTGCGTCTTCCGTCCGGCCGCGGACGAGGAAGCCGGTGCGCTCCGGGCGGAACAGCTCGAACTTGCGCTGGATGGCGCGCAGGGTGCCGGCCACGATTTTGCCGCCCTCCTCCATCGCGTCCAGTTCGGGCGCGCCGTCTTCTTCGAGCAGCGTTTCGATCCAGCCGCTGCCCAGCTTGCGCCGCAGGTAGCTGAGCGCGTTGGTCTGGGTTTCGCTCAAGCCGAGCACGCCGCTCAACATTTCCACATCTTCGGGTTCAATCTGCTGCAGGCCGATGCGCAACACGCCGTCGGTTTTGCTGCCCCGGTGCTGCGAGGTGACCGGATCGAGGGTGAATACCTTCACCCGCCCGTCGGGGAATATCTGGCGCAGGCCTTTGTACTCATGCCCGGACTCATCTTTGACCGCCCAGCCATAGTCGTTGTGCATGTCAAAGATCAGCGTGGAGGCTACGCCCGAGCGGACCACCCCGGCCAGGATCATGCGGGTGACAAAGCTCTTGCCGGTGCCGCTCTTGCCGAACACCCCGGAGGAGCGTTCCACAAACCGCCCCAGGTCGAGGTTGACCTTCACCCCCTCCATCTCCAGCGGGTCGCCGATGTGGAAGTGTTGCGCGTCCTCCGCGCCGAACACCAGGTTGACATCGGCCTCGCTGGCCTCCAGCACCGGCGAGAAGTGGGAGGGGATGGTTTTGATCGGGCGGGGTTGCTGCGCGTGCTCGTCCAGCATCAGCATCGGGGCGACGTGCATCACGCCAAAGGCGGCGCTGCCCCGGTAGACCTCGCGGGCGAAGTCGTCCTCGGGCGGGTTGCGGGGCAGGTCGGGGCTGGTGGAATCCAGCAGCAGGTCGGTGATCATGCCAAAGAAGCGGCGACCGGTGGCGCCTTCGATCACCACGTAGCAGCCCACCGCCAGCCCTTCCAGCACCGTGCGGGGATCGAGTTTGACGTTCAGGCCCTGCGAGAGCGAGCCGCCCATCACCACGCCAAGGGGAGCGGTGCTACGGCGCGGGCCGAAGGCTGCGTCGAGATCAGACTTGTCGTTCATGGCCGAATCCTTTTCAGCAGGTTCTCCAGCCGCCCCAGATCGCGTGCCAGCAGCCGCGCCAGTTCGCGCCCGGCCTCGCGCAGATAATCACTGCGGTCCTGCGCGGGTTGGGCCTCCGCTGCGCCCCGGATGGCGGCCGCCAGCAATTCGTCGGCGGGCACTTCCACGCTGTTGAGCACGATACGGAAGAAGTCGGAACCAGCGGTGAAGGCCCGGATGTCGGCGGGGGCGCAGGCGTAGATGGGGTCGAGGGTCATGGGTGGCTGCGGGGGCAGGGCGTGATAGTTGCGCCATTGCCGTGAGTCGCCGCCGTCGCGGTAGCCGACCGAAAGCACGTCGAACTCCACCGGCACTTGCCGGTTCTGCTGGTGGTCGGCAATCTGCGCCGGGGTCAGCGCCTCCGCCGTCGCCACCTGCCGCGCGAACAGGTCGTCGTCCACGTGGATGTTGTAGATCAGCCCGAGCACTTCAGCCTGCCCGCGCTGGACGGCGGCTTTGCAATATGCGCCGAAGGTGGGGATGTCCGGCTCCGGCAGGCGGATAGCCCCGGCGAAGCCGAGGGTGCTGGCGCGCAGCACGCGGCCGATCAGTCGTTCGGTCATGCTTCTGCTCCATTCTTCTGCCCGGCGCAGACCTGACAGGTTTCCGAAAACCTGTCAGGTCTTG
>CAYZNA010000412.1:0-3443 GCA_964478665.1 uncultured Anaerolineales bacterium | reverse complement strand
CGCGAACTTGCGCCGGCCGTCGGGCCGCAGACGGTCATCGCCGCCGGGGACGTCGGTGCGCTCGGCTACTACTCCGGCGCGCGCATCCTCGATACGGTCGGGCTGATGTCGCCCGAGGCTACGACCTATTATCCCCTCCCGGCCTCAGCCTACGTCATCAACTATGCCATCCCGACCGATCTCATCCTCGACCGCCGGCCGGACTACGTTGTGATTCTCGAAGTCTACGGGCGCAACACTTTCCTGCGCGACCCGCGCTTCGCCGCCGAATACACCCTGCTCAGAAAAATCCCGACTGATATTTATGGCAGCAATGGAATGCTCATCTGGCAGCGCAAATGAACGCCCTTTCGCCCGCCGTCATCGCGCCACGCTTCGCTTGCGCTTCGCAGAGGCGCTCCTACCCCCTTTCCACCTGTGGTCGTTTTTCATCTGTGGCGCCATCACCTCTTCCGAGCATACGCCGTGAACAAATCCCCGAGATTGATCGGCACGGCCCTCTCGGCCCAGCCCCGGCGATCCAGCAGCCATTTCATTCCGGCAGCCAGCGGGCGGCTGTACGGTCGCACCCGCGTGGCCAGGTATCCCAGCCGCAGATAGCGCCCTTGCGGCCGGATCGAGAGCACCTCGAAGCCGGCCCGCTCCAACATGGCCCGCAGGGTGCGGCTGGAGAAGAAGTAAATGTGCATCTCCATCAGCCACGGCCAGCGCGCACCCATCAACCGGGCAAAGGGGCTGTCTTTGTCCATGGTGTGCACCGCCAGATAGCCGCCCGGCTTGAGCACCCGCCACGCTTGCCGCAGCTCGTGCAGCGGATCGCTGACGTGCTCGATCACATCCCACAGCGTCACCGCATCAAAGCTGCCGGCCGGATAACCGGCGGAGTCCAGGGTCCCCTCGCAGATGGGCAGGCCGCGCGCCTGGCCCAGCTCTGCCGCCCAGTGCGATGGCTCCAGCCCCTCCGCCTGCCAGCCGGCAGCCCGGGCGATTTCCACGAACACGCCGATATAGGCACCCACGTCCAGCAGCCGCCGCCCCGCGCCCGACCCGGTCACCCGCTCCATTGCGGCCAGATGTTTGCGAAAGGTCAATTCGCGCCCCTCGCGCTCCTGCAGATAGAGCGGATCCTCCACCTCCTGATAACTCGCCAGAATCTCGCCGGCGGTGTAGCGCGGGTTGGCGTAGGCCAGCCCGCAGCGCAGGCACTCCACAATCCGAAAGTGCGCGCCGTAGCCGGACGAGGTGCAGCAGAAGGCCCCGTCGCCCGAGGGTTCGCCGGTCTCGGGCAGGGTGGAGGTAAACAGTTCGCGGGTCTGGTCCGACCCGCACAGGTTGCAGAAGACGGTTTCCATGAGGCGCGGTAATTCTACCAGAGGGACCCCGGCTTCGCTCAATTGGGTTATACTCAATCTACCCGGCTGGCGTGGCCGGCGCCGAATCCAGACACCGTAGGAGCAGAGCATGGAATCCACACTGGCTGCTATCGAAACGACCGGAACAGTCAAAGAACGCGGGCTACTCCAACTGGACAGATCTTTGCCCATCGCCGGGCCGATGCGTGTGCGCGTTATTGTGCTCTACCCGCTGCCGGACGAATGGGACGAAACCGAATGGTTGCAGGCCGCAGCACGCAATCCAGCCTTCGAATACCTGCATGAACCGGCGGAAGACATATACTCTCTCGCCGACGGAGAACCGTTCCGTGACGAAGAATAAGGTCGTTTTGCACCGGCTGACCACGCTGACCACGCGCATTTTCCTCCGAGAACTCGGCGCGATGCCTCCCGGATTGCAGACCAGGATCTCCGCCGGGCTGCGCGAACTGTTCGGTTTCAACTGACCCTGTCCACCACACCCCCCCGCCCCATCCTGCTCGTCCCCGCGCTGCTGCTCGCCTTCGCCCTGTCACTGCACCTCGGCGCGGGGGTCTTCGGGCGCCTGCCGCGCCTCGAGGACGAGATGGCCGAGCTGTTCCAGGCGCGCGTCTTTGCCACCGGACGGCTGTACCTGCCCTCGCCCCCCGCCGCCGAGTCCTTCGCCGTGCCGTTCGTGCTGGACTACCACGGCCGGCGCTTCAGCAAATACCCACCCGGGCACGCTGCGCTGCTGGCCGCCGGCGTGCTGCTGGGCGATCCGTGGCTGATCAACCCGCTGCTGGGCGCCATCGGGCTGGCGCTGACCCACGCCCTGGCCCGTCGCCTGGCGGGGCGGCGGGCGGCGGAGTGGGCGGTCTGGCTGGGCGCGGTGTCGCCGTTTTACATCATGACCGCCGGCACCCTCGGCCAGCACCCGGCCAGCCTTGTGCTGGGGACCCTGTTCGTCCTCGGGCTGCTGCGACCCCGGTGGGACCGGCCGGCCCTCGATTGGGCCAGCGGCCTGGCCCTCGGGCTGACCGCGGTTGTGCGGCCTTATACCGCCCTGCTGCTGGCCCTGCCCGCCTTCGGCTTCTATCTGCTGCGGGAGCGTTTCCCGCGCCCCGACCGGCGGAACGGCTCCGCCCTCTCCCCCGCCGTGCGGCGGACCCTGCGGGTGGGCCTGGGCGCCGCGCTGGCCGCCGCGCTGCTCCCGCTGTACAACTACGCGCTCACCGGTCAACTCCGCCTCAGCCTGTACACCCTGTATTGGCCCTACGACTCACTCGGCTTCGGGCCACTGACCGGCCCGCACGGCTTTGCCCTGGCGCAGGCCCTCTCAGATACTGGCAAGGGGCTGCTCCAGCTTGCCCACGATCTGCACGGCTGGCCCTACCTCAGTCTGATCCTGCCGCTGATTGGCCTGGCCGCCGGTCGCCGCCGCGCCGAAGGCTGGCTGCTGGCTACCCTGCCGGCGGCGCTGGTCATCGGGTATCTGCTGTACTTTCACAACTCGCGACTGTACGGCCCGCGCTACTATTCAGAGGCCCTGCCGGCGCTGCTGGCGCTCTCCGGCGCGGGCGCGGCCTGGCTGTGGGACCGGCTGCGCCGGCCGGCGCTGCGCCTTCCCGCGGCCGCCGGGTTACTGGCAGTGAGTCTGGGGCTATACCTGCCCTTCCGGCTGAACTTGCTGCGCGCCCTGTACAACGGGGCGCTGCTGGACCAGCCAGTGGTGGGGATTTCCGCACAGGTCGAGACCCCGGCCGTGGTCTTCATCTTTGCCGATAACTGGCCGGAGGCGGCCGCCTTTACCCTCGCCAACCCCCCTGACCTGAATGCCCCGGTGATCTTCGCCCGCTACCTCGGCCCGGAACCCTCCGCCCGCGCCCGCGCCGCCTACCCGGACCGGATCGCCTACTTCTATCGGGACGGCGCCCTCACCCCCGCCGCCGACCCGCCCCCGGACTGGACCCCCGGTATCCGACGGAAGCCCCACCCGGCTGATGCCCGAGGTCGCGCTTCCTCTCCGCCCTGCCTTCGGGCGACCAGAGACGGTCGCCCTACGCCCGGAACCGCGCACGTAGGGGCGGG
>CAYZNA010000411.1:0-3460 GCA_964478665.1 uncultured Anaerolineales bacterium | reverse complement strand
GGCGGGACGCCAATGACCAGCCGATCAACGGCACCCCGCGCCGGCCGAACTCGGGTACCTACCCCACGCCGACGGCTACCGCTACCGCTACCGCTCTTCCCACGGATACGGCGACAACCACTCCGGGGCCGACCCTGCCATCCACGGCTACCCCGACCAACACGCACCCTGCCGAGGACACGATGACGGCCACGCCGACCAATACCCACACGGCGACGGCCACTGCCATGTCGACCGCCACTCTAACTCTAACTCCCACTCTAACTCTAACTCTAACTCCCACTCTAACTCTAACTCCCACTCCAACCGCCACCCTTATCCCGCCCCGGGCCGTGGTTATTAACGAGCTGGCATGGGCCGGTACGCTGGCCGATGCCAACGACGAATGGATCGAGCTGTACAACCCGGGCGGCGCTCCGCTGGACCTCAGCAGTTGGTCGCTCTCTGATGGTGGCGATGTCAATGTGCTGTTAGCCGGCGTGATCCAGCCGGGCGCGTACTACCTGCTGGAGCGCTCCGATGATGGCGCCGTAGCGGACGTGCCGGCCGATTTGATCTACACCGGGGGCCTGAACAACGCCGGTGAGACCCTCACCCTGCGCGATCCGCGCGGCAATATTGTGGATACCGCTACCGGCGCCGGGGGCTGGCCGGCCGGCGATGCCGGCTCCCGCGCCAGCATGGAGCGCGTGACGACCGGCGCCGATGTCCCCGGCAACTGGGCCAGCAACTACGGCCACCTGACCAACGGCCACGACAAGGTCGGCAACCCCATCCGCGGCACGCCGCGCAGCGCCAACTCCACCACCCTGCCCACTCCTGTTCCCACTCCCATCCCGTCCGGAGTGCTGCTGAACGAGTTCTTGCCCCACCCGGACAGCGACTGGAACAACGACGGCCTGGCCACTACCGGCGACGAATACATCGAGCTGTACAACCTCGGCTGGAGCACGCTGCATCTCGGCGGCTTCTTGCTGGACGACGCCGACGGCGGCTCGACCCCCTACCGCATTCCGGAGGGGACCGTGCTGGCTCCCGGGCAGCCTCTGGCTTTCTTCCGTGCGGCGACCCGCCTGTCCCTCAACGACGACGGCGATACTGTGCGCCTGCTCTCGCCAGATGGAACGGTGCTGGATTCGGTGACGTACGACCGCGACCCTGGCCAGGATACCGCCTGGAGCCGGCTGCCCGATGGCAGCGGCCAGTGGACCTCGCGCAGCATCCCCACCCCCGGCGCCGCCAACATCGGCATCCCCGCGCCTCCGCCACCGACGGTCGTGCCGGCCTCCCCGGCGCGGGGATGGAACGACGGCGCCTGGCTCACCTTCCGCGGCCGGGTGGCGGCGTTGCCCGGGACCTTCAGCAGCCGGCTGATTAACCTGCAGGATGAGACCGGCGGGCTATATGTCTACCTGGGCAGCGGCACATGGCCGCCCACGCAGGTGGGCATGGAAGTGACCGTCTTTGGCTACCTGCGCACCCGAACCGGCCAGCGCGAGCTATACGTGCGCAATCTGTGGCACGTGGGCGTGGGGGACTGGGGCGACCTGGCCCCGCCGCAACCGCGCCCGGTTCGCACCGGGCAGGTGGGGGAGACGATTGAGGGAGATCTGGTGACAGTAGAGGGCGAAGTGGTGCGGCTGGAGTCGCGGGCCTTCTGGCTGGATGATGGTAGCGGCCGGGTGCGGATCTACTTTGCCGCCTCCACCGGCGTGAAGCGCCCGGCGGTGCGCCGGGGCCAGCGCTGGCGGGCCACCGGGGTGGTGGGAGAGTACACTACCAGTCGCTCAACCAGCCCCGGCTACCGGCTGCGCGTGCGCACTGCCGAGGACGTGGCCCGAGTGGTGGAGAGCAGCGGAGAGCCACTGCCGCTTACCACCCCGGAGGGGCCGGAAGAGCCGGAAGTGGAGCCGACTGCCACACCCATGCCGTGGGGCAGGTAGTCAGGTAGTCGCCGAAGGGTCACCGAAGGGTCGGGCGGCAAATGTTATCCGGGAAGGACGGCAGGGAGGATTCGGCAGGGGAATCCGGGGCGGTTCCTGCTGTGGCGGCCTGTTCCTGGGGGAAGCCGGGTGCGGCTGCGGGGGCGCAATCAATCCTGCTGTGGCGGGGGGGGGGACCGCAGGGGCGGCCGGTCCGGCTGTGGAGGCACCGTCGGCCCGGGATGGGGACGCGGTCCGGGGTCGGGGAAGCGGTCCGGGACCGGGGGGCGGTCCGGGAGGGGGAATCGGGCGGGGAAGGGGTATCTGCCCGGGAGAGGGGGAATCGGGTCAGTACCAGATCAAAAAAGAAGAGTTAAGGGTGCGGGTGACCCCACCGGCGGTCACGGTGAACTGCAACAGGAAGGTTTCGCCGGGGCGCCCGCCAACCACGTCGAAGGCCAGCCGGGTGAGGCCGCGCGAGTCGGTCAGGGGCAGGGTGCGGCGCCACAGCGAGGCGCCAGTGCCCGCCTTAAGTTCCAGCCGGACGGTGGCGCCCTCCAGCGGCTGATCGGTCTGATTGAGCACCTGCAAAATGACGGTTTGCTGGCCGTTGGGTTGCATTACCGGCCGCAGCACGCTGGCAACCAGGTGCAGGTCGGTGACAATCTGAAGCTGGGCATTCAACGGCTTTGCCGGGGAGAGCAGGCTCGAGCTGTAGCCGGCGGCTTCAAACTGGGCCAGCCCGACCGGCCCAGGGGAGACTTTCAAATCGCCGGGGCGCTCCGGGTGCCACTCCATGCGCGCGCGCTGGAAGTACTGCACAATGCGCCCGTTTTCCAGATCAAACTCGGCAATTGGATAGCCGAACACGGTCAGCCCGCCCCTGGCCCAGAAGGCCTGCCGAAACTGGTAGCACACGCTGTGCCCGGTTTCCCGGAAGTACTGGCAATTGGGATTCGAGGGCGCTGGAATCTGGGAGGCCGGCAGGGGCGGCTGGCCCTTGCCCAGCAGGTCGCCGATCAGGCCGAGCTGTACCCGGTAGGGTTCCGGGTTATCCGGGTGCCACTCCATGCGGGCGTTCTGGAAGTACTGCACCAGCAGCCCGGTCAGGGGGTCAACGAACTCTTCGGTAATCGGATAGCCAAACGTCGCCAGCCCACCCCGGCGATCAAAGAAGGCCAGAAACACGCCCGGCACATTGTGGCCGGTTTCCGGGAAGTAGCGCGCCAGTTCCGCCGTCTGCGCGCTGGCAGGCCGGGGCAGGGGAAGAAGGGTGATCCCGTTCAGCCGGCGCGCGACCGGCTCAGTCTGCAAGCTGGCAAGCCCGCCCAGCACCAATCCCCCTACCAGCAGCACCCTGACCAGTATTTTCATTTGCGGCCTGCGCTCTCTTGCGGGTTCGACCCTGCAAACGGCTTTCGGCGGTATCATCTCAATATTTCGGAGGAACGCATGGCGCGAAGCGTGCGTTCCCTCCCTCGACAATGTTAGATTTCTGCTCGTAGTGGAGCACGCAGCGCAGTCTGTATGCGCCCCAT
>CAYZNA010000410.1:0-3466 GCA_964478665.1 uncultured Anaerolineales bacterium | reverse complement strand
CGTACTACTTACTACTTACTACTTACTACTTACCCCCTACCCCTTGCCACTTACCGACTTACAACCAATCACGCTTAATCTGCCACACCCCCATCAGCCGCCGCGAAAGTTCGGGCAACTGCGGGACCACCTTGTTGAACTCCTGCGTCATGCGCAGCCGGAGCGTGGTGTATATGTAGACCGCGTACACGCACGTTAGAAACACGTCAATCCCGAAGGGACTGTTGATCTCGCTGAACTTCGCGAAACCGGCCGCTTCTCCGGTGGCCCGCACGAAGGCCAATGCCACACCTACCTTCATGTACGTCTCGCCGGGGTTTTTCCCGTGCAGGTCGTACTGGTCCTCTACCACCAGGGGCAGGGCGCCGGTCCCGGCAGCCGGGTCCCACATCCAGCGCGCCCACAGCCAGTGCTCGTCCGGGCGGGTGAAGTGCAGCAGCTCGGAGGCCAGGTCGCACAGGACCTGCTCGGGCAGTTCGTTCCCGTCCGCCGCCGGCCCCTTCCGCGCCAGGCGCACATCGCCCCAGAACCCGGCGAGGCAGTCCACGAAGCCCCGGAAGCGTTCCTCTAGCGGGGCCGGGTCGTGCAGCAAATAGCCGAAGGAGTTGCGCAGCTCTTGCACGCCGATCACCTCTAGCATGGGATCGGCTTTGCGGCGGGTGGCGAAGATGGAGCGCAGCAGCGCGCGCAATTCCCCCTGTCCAAGCCCGGGCAGGGCCTCCGGGGCCAGCAGCGCCCGAAAGCGCGCGCCCTTTTGTTCAAGCTCGGCAACGATGTCGCCCAGTTCCGCCCGCGTGGCCTGCTCCAGCGCCTGAGCCATGAACTCGCGGGCGGTTTCTGTATCAACTACTTGCCCGGGCAAAGTGCAAACTCCAAACTTCACACCTGCCCTGGCGGGCGGTGCCAGGGAACTTCAAAGTTCAAACTTCAAACTCGAAGGGCTTTCAGTCAGCCTCGTGTTTGCGGAGGTTTTGAATCATCACGCTCAGGATTTTTACCAGTTCGAGACTCTCGACAGCCAGGGCCTCCAGTTCGGGCGATGAGACGATCCCGGCTTCTTTGATGGTGCGGAGCCAATGGCGGCTTTCCTTGGCCTCTTTGCGGGAAATGCTCCATTTGTGAATCTTGTCCTTCGAAGATTCGGCCCCATCCGCCTCCTCGACATTGGCTCCGACCGATGTCCCTGCCCGAATCAATTGCCGCGCCAGTTCCACGCTGGCAATGTCCCTCGGCATTGTTCGAACGAACTTCACAATCCTGACCCCAAAGAGAAACGTTCGCTCGCGGATGTCGAACGGCACGTCACTGCGTTGGGCCATGGACCAGATCTCGCGGACTCAAAACTCGGCCTCCGGCCTCACGCTACGCTTTGGGGTTTGAGATTTGGAGTTTGAAGTTTGAGATTTGGAGTTTGAAGTTTGCGCGTCAGCGCCGCGGCCTTCATCGCTGCCGCGCCGGCCATGGCCATGCTGTCGTCCAGGTCCTTCGGCCCGGCGGCGGCCCCGGCGACGAAAATGCCGGGGACCGAGGTCGCGGTCGGGTCGAGGGAGTCGTGCGGGACATCAATGAACTTATACTTGTTCTGCTTGAGGCCGAGGAGTTGGGCCACGTCCTTTGTCCCACGGCTGGGTTCCATCCCCACGGCCAGCACCACCACGTCCATCGGCACTTCCATGGGGCGGCCCATGGTGGTGTCCTCGCCGCGCACCAGCAACCGGTCCCCCTTGCGGATGATCTCGGTGATGATGCCCTTAACGTACTGCACGTGATGCTGTTCCTGCGCCGGCCAGTAGATTTCGTTTTCCCAGTAGCCGTACATGCGCATGTCAATGTAGAAGATGAAGACCCGGCTGCCCGGCACTTGCTGCCGGATCTCGATGGCCTGCTTGGAGGAGATGCCGCAGCACACTTTGGAGCAGTACTCGTTCCCGATCTGCCGGTCGCGCGAGCCGACGCACTGGATGAAGCACACGCGCTCCGGCGGCGTGCCCTTTGAGGGGATGACGAATCTCTCCTCTTTCAACATGCGCTCGGCGTCGGCCAGGGTGATCACGTCGTCGTACTCGTAATAGCCGTACATCTGCGTCTCGCGGCCGGGGTCAAAGTGCTGGAAGCCGGTGGCGACGATGATGGCCCCGGCGTGGATTTCCTGCCCCGCGCCGTTCCCCGCGTGGGCAACCTTGACCCGGAAGTCACCGGCCTCCCCCGAGCATGCCACCACCTCCGAGCTGGTCCGCACCTCGACCGTGGGGTTGGCGCGCACGGCGGCGATCAATTCGCCCATGGCCTCTTCCGCCGAGCGGAAGCCGTGGGTGAGGGCGGCGTACTGCTCGTAGATGGGCGTGCCACCGAGCATCTCCCGCTTTTCCACCACGACCGCTTTCTGGCCCAGGTCGCCCAGTAGCCGGGCGGCCTCCAGCCCCGCCGGTCCGCCGCCGATGATGAGGATGGTGTCTGATGCCATTGTCCCTCCGGGAAACTTCAAATTTCAAATTTCAAACTTCAAACTCCAAAGCGTCACTTTGAAGTTCCCTGGCACCGCCCGCCACATCGTCCCGATGTCCTTCGGGAGGGCAGGTGTGAGTTTTGGAGTTTGGAGTTTATCCAACGTCTTCCCAACTGAGATATTGCTTCTTGCCGCTCTTCAGGTCCGCGAGGTCCTGCTGAAACTCGGCCCAGGCGGCTTCGTGGTCAATGCCCATCCTCTCCAGCAGGGGTTTGTAGTCGGTGGAGTGCCAGTGGAGCTGGCAGACGCGGTAGGGGTGGGCGCCCATGGCCAGCGCGGCGAATTGCGCATCGGACATCACCGCCACGCCCACGTTAAGCCCGTGGGCCTCCCCCACGAACTGGCTCTTGTCCAGCGTGGTCACGCAGCCGGTGTCGTGGGAGATCACCACGTCTGGCTGGGCCTCCTCCATCATGACCTGGATTTTGCGCCGGGTGGCAAACGAGCGGGTGAAGTCGCGCTGGACAAGGATGTGCCGGAAGCCGACACCGCAGCAGTCAAACCAGGTGGAGTAATCGCGCACCTGCGCGCCGAGGGCGGTCACCGTAGCCGAGACGGTGGCGGTGCGTTGCCCGCCGTAGATGTCCGGGTCGTAGATGGCATCTTCCTGCACCAGCTTGTAGTAGTGGCAGGCCGGGTGTATGGCGACAGCGATGTTCGAGAATTCGCGCGTCTGGCCGGCCGCGATCCGATCCCGCACGGCGTGGATCCACTCCGAGTAGTGCACAATCTCTTCCGGCATCACCATCGGCTTGCCCAGCTTCTTCATCACTCCGGCCACTTGATGGCGGACATCTGCGTGGTGCAGCAGTTGCTCGCGCATCTCTTTGTAGTGGCCGTAAGAGGTGCCGCAGTGGATCAGCGGGAAGTAGCCGGTCTCGTAGGCGGCGGCGAAGTTGCGCATCCCCACCCCGGCCTGGGCGGCCGACCCCGCCGACCAGGACCTCGCGCTGTTCGGCT
>CAYZNA010000409.1:0-3470 GCA_964478665.1 uncultured Anaerolineales bacterium | reverse complement strand
GACCGGGCCGGGGGGTCAGGTCCGGTCGGCGATAGTAAGTTATGCGGTATTGCGTCACTTCGCATCCTGCATCTCCGGGATAGAGCGGTCAAACGCGCCGGGAGTCACCTGCTGTGGGGTGGGCCGGCCGGCGGGCAGGACCGGGACGAGCAGAATTTCCTTGGTGTAGATGGCCTGACTGCGACGGGTGAAAGAGAGTTCGTAGTTGTCCTCCAGCACAATGGCCTCAGTCGGGCAGGCGTCCTCGCAGAAGCCGCAGTAGATACAGCGCAGCATATTGATTTCGTAGGTGCTGGCATAACGCTCGCCGGGCGAATAACGTTGCCCATCGCTGTTCTCGGAGGCCTCCACAAAAATCGCATCGGCCGGGCAGGCCGCGGCGCACAACGCGCAGCCGATGCACTTCTCCAGCCCGTTGTCGTAGCGCTTGAGCTCGTGGCGGCCCTTGAAGCGCTCGCGCACCGGGCGCTTGATTTCCGGGTATTGAATAGTCACCGGATCTTCAAACATGCTCTTGAAGGTGGTGGCCAGACCTTTGAGAATATCTGTAAACATTCGTCACCCCGTCGAGTGAGTTGGAGTCTGAAATCAGGGCACGACAAACGTTATGCTGTAATCGTTGCCGTCGTCCAGATGGGCGCGGGCGGTCCATGGGCCGGGGGCCAGGCCGCTCACATCGGCATTGAAGGTGTAGGTTCCCTGAAACGGGTCCACTTCAAACCGGTTACCCGCCCGGCCATTGGCCCACTGCGCCGGAGTTTCCACGCCGTCCGGCCCGGCCAGCCACAGGGTTCCCACATCCCCCCTGTATTTGCCATCTGCCTGGCACGCATCGGCGATGGTGAAGTGGAAGGGCAGCGGATAGTGCGGGTCAACTCTCTGCCCATCTGCGGGGAAGTTCAACATCACGGCATAGTTCACCTGCACGCTGGCTTCGTGGATGATCCGGTTGCCGGCCACATCCTGAGCGTCCACCCGCAGGGTGTTCTGGCCGGGGCGCAGCGGCGCGCGGTCGCCACTCACCACCGATTGACCGTTGAAGAGCGCCTCGCTCCACGCCAGCCCGGATACCGGGTCGTCGGCGTTGAACTCCAGCGGCAGCGCGCCTCCCGAGCAGAACGTTTGCGTTTCCGGCAGGGTCGCTTTCAACTGCGGCGGGGTGCGGTCAATGTTCAGGCCACTCACGGTCACGCTGGCCACGTTGCTCTTCTCGTCGCGGGCCTCGAAGGTGAAGCTCTGGTTCGCGCCCTCGCTCAGGATCAACCGGCTTTCGGGGCAGGCGACCACCCCTTCCCCCCCGGCGCACTCGAACAGGATGCGCGTGCCCCACGCTCGCCAGCCGCCGGCGCCGGTGAAGTCGGGGTATTCATGGGCCTCGATCTGCAGGGGTTCGGGCGGCGCGAGAGTTCCCGCAGGCCCGCCCTGCGGCAGAGCAGCCATACCCTCTCCACCTGCCGCGAAGATCGGCGCGCCCGGATCCAAAGGGACCAGCGGCAGGGTGACACTGGTCGCTGTATCCTGCTGATGCCAGATAGCCACGGAGAAGCTCGCCAACTCGGGCGTGATGAACAGCCAGTTGTGCGTGCGCCGATATTCCTCCTGATCCACCGTGGTCGTCTGGAGCACAATCCGGTCACCGGCCCGAAACAAGTGGGCGCGGGGTTCATCGCCGAAGAAGGTGCCGCTGGAAAGTATGCCACTTCCCGGCAACGAGGTCACACAGTGGTTCGCCCGCGTGATGAAGGGCGTGGGCACCGGGTCACTGGCATAGGTCAGTTCTTCCAGCACGCGCACATGGATCTGGAAGGTGTCCACGCCGGGTGGACCGAAGGTCTGGTAATACAGGTGGGCGGCGGGCGCCCCCAGCAGGGTGACATCCTGCGCCAGCGGCGGCGAATAGTAGAACTGCGGTGTGGGGGCAATGTGCGTTTCCCAACTGGCGAAAGCCGGGTGTTCGGCTACGGCTGTGCTCAGATTGTAGGGCGGGTCGCCGGGGGTAAAGACCTGGCCAATCACGTCGTACCCTTCTTCCGGCCCGGGCGTGGCTTCTGAGGCCTGGCCGCCGCTGTGCAGATACAGAGTGACCGGCGTGGTTTCAGCCGGGGGCCACTGGCTGGCCGCCTGAAACTCGAAGGTCGGCAGCGGGGCGCTGGCAGATTGATTGTACGAGTCAACCACGTACTCCACCGGCTCCGGCGTGGAAGTCGGCGACGGGCCGGTGGGCGTGCGGGTGGGGGTGGGTGTGGGAACGGCGGTTAGCCCGCCACCGGGAGGGGGAGTGGGCGTGGCTGCGTAGGTGGGCTGCAGGTAGGTCCACAGCCAGCCGATGGGCGAGCGAAAGCGATAGAGTTGCTCGGGGATGGAACCTTTCCACGGGGCGTCCACGTGGCCGCCGGGACCGATGCGCAGGCGGTGGAACGGGGGCTGTGGGGCGGGCGTGGGTGTGGCGGCCAGCGTGGTTGGCGGGGGCACGGGCGTGCCGGTGGTCAGGGTAGCCCACGGGGTGATGGCCTCGTCGGCCAGTTGAAAGGAATCGTACCAACTGGCCTGGATATAGGTGTGGGGGTGAGGCGTGCCCGGCGTGCCGGTCTGGGCCAGTTGGGTGACGGGGAAGTCGCGCGGGGCCAGCGCCGTTTTCCATGCCGGGAGGTCCGGGGCAACATAGGCGTTGTACAGTTGGGCGTAAGTGCCAGGCTCCCAGATTGCGCCGGGAACGGGCGTGGGATAGGGCGGCGGGGGGGTGGGGGCGCCGGGGGTCCAGGCAGGGGCGCGCGCCCGCGCCGGGTCGAGAATGTTGGCCAGATTGGCGTTCAGGCAATCGTTGACCACGAACACCCCGGAAGGGTAAGGCGCGGCGGCCTGCATGGCGACCGCGCGGAAGTTGGAGCGCAGGTTCGGGTCGGCCAGGGCCATCCACGTGGCAATGCCCGCCTGACTGTAGCCCAGCATGCCCAGGCGCGTGTCATCCACCAGATCGAAATCGGGCTCGGGGTCGGGGTTATCAATGATTGGCCGTTTGAGCCTGTCAATGGCGAAAGCCAGACTGTCGCGTTCTCCCTCGGTGTAAAACTCAAACTCGGTGCTGATTTCCCAATCCCATCCCTGGCCGAAGTAGTTGAAAGTGAGCGCCACCATGCAGTTGCGGGCCAGCGCGGCAGCCTGCCCTTCCACGTCGGCATAGGTCTCGCCAAAGCCGTGGGTGAGCAGCACCCCCGGCAAGGAGTTGGGGGCAAACCCCGGCCCGCTCGGGCCGGAATCGGGATAGTAGAACTTGCCGATCAGACTCTGACCAGGACCCAGAGCAATCTCGGCAGGATAGGTCGAAGGTTCGTAGGCCCCCGGTACGCAGATCAGATACGTCGTCGAGTGAGCAGTGGGCATCCCGCTGACCACCAACAACACGACAGCCAGAAGGACAGACAGCCATTTCTTCATGTGAGCCTCCTTCCCTTGCGGGTGTTCTTATCGCA
>CAYZNA010000408.1:3245-3473 GCA_964478665.1 uncultured Anaerolineales bacterium | reverse complement strand
CGCCGCCGGCCCCCACGCGCTCTTGCCGCTGGACTACTTCGCCGAGCGGGTGGGCGATCAATTGCGCTATTGCCTGGTGCAACCCCACCTGGCGGCCTCCGCCGGGGCCACCCCGGAACCGGTGGAGCAGGAGATTGCCATGCAGTGGGGCGCGCAACTTGCGCGCGGCCTGGATGACCTGCACGCCGCCGGCCTTACCTTCCGCGGGCTGGCCGGGACCTCCACCGT
>CAYZNA010000408.1:1778-3235 GCA_964478665.1 uncultured Anaerolineales bacterium | reverse complement strand
GCACCCACGGCCAGCGCGCCTGCTGGGCCGCCTTCGGCGCCTGCGTCGTGCTGCCCGCCGGCGCGCTGCCCTCCCCCGAACAGCGCGCCGCCGACCTGCGCGCCCTGGCTCGACTGCTGGCGCAGTGGGTCACCGGCGGCGCCGACCCGGCCGCCACCCCGGGCCTTTTGCCCGGCGTGCGGCGCGCTCTGGCGGCAGCCGCCCTCGGGGAGGGTTCGCCCGCCACCGGCGAGGAGCTGGCCCGGCTGCTTTCCAGCGCCGCTGCCTCCGCCGAAGGCGTCGCTGCCGGCGGCGCCCCCCACCAGCCCGTGGATCTGCTGGTCGGGCGCCGCACTCACCCCGGCCTGCGCCGCGAGCTGAACGAAGACAACTTCACCGTCATGCAGCGCGAGGTAGTCTGGCGTGGCGCCAGCCATGCTATCGGCATATTTGCCGTGGCCGACGGCATGGGCGGCCACTCGGCCGGCGAGATCGCCAGCCGCATCATTGTGGAAACCCTGGAGAAAAAAGCCGGCACCGAACTGTTCGCCGGGGACCGCGGCCAGCCGGCCGATCCGCCGTCGTGGGTGGCCGAGAGCGTGCTGGCCGCCAACGACGCCGTGTTTTCCCATCGCAAAACCCGGGGCACCGATATGGGCTCCACCGTGGTGCTGGCCTACGTGGTGGACACCCGCGCCTATATTGCCCATCTGGGCGACAGCCGCGCCTATTGGGTCGGCCCCGACGGATTGCAGCAACTCACCAGCGATCATTCGCTGGTCGAGCGCCTGGTCGCCGCCGGCCGCATCTCCCGCGCCGAGGCCCGACACCACCCGCAGCGCAACGTGATCTACAAAACCGTGGGCGATCGCCTCGATGCTGAGCCGGATGTGACCGAGCACACCTTTGAACCCGGCGAGGCCCTGCTGTTGTGCTCCGACGGCCTGAGTGGCATGCTGGACGACGAGCAGATAGCTGCTGTAATCGCCGCCGCCCCCTCACCCCGGCAGGCTGTGGATGCGCTGGTGCAGGCCGCCAACGACGCCGGCGGCGACGACAACATCACCGCCATTCTGGTTCACTTTGCCGCGCGTTGACCCGACTGCTGCCCCCAACAACCGGACGTTGAACCGCCAGCGCCCCCGGCGCCGCAATCGCCGCAACCCCGAGATCTTTGCCTGGCTCACACTCGCCTTCGCAGTCGGGGCATTGCTGCTCTCCCTGGCCTGTTATCTTCTGGGAATCACCGCCATTGCCCTGCCCGGGGGGCCGAATCCTGGTCCCCAACATTCCCTGCCCCCCGCCCTCGCTGCCGCGCCTGCACCCGAGCATTCCCCCGTTCCCCCCGCCCCCACCCTGGCCCCCCCCGGCGTGGGGGGAGGGGAGGGTGGGGGGGATTTTCGTGACAGGCGCCATGAGCACCATGGGGAGGCAATCAGGGGTTCCGGGTTGCCCGATTGCCCCGTCACCGGCGGGGT
>CAYZNA010000408.1:0-1768 GCA_964478665.1 uncultured Anaerolineales bacterium | reverse complement strand
GCGCGTGCAGCCGTGCATCCCGCCGTTCCGCCGGCCGCGACCCTGGCCCCGACCGCTGCCCCCGCCATTCCAACGTTGCGAAGTCCCCGCAGGGGGAACGTTCCCCCCGACCCCGCCGAAGTGGAGCAACTGCTGGCCGGCCTCAGCCTGCCGCAGAAGGTCGGGCAACTGATCATCAGCGGGCTGCACGGCGCCCAACTCAACCCGCAAAGCCTGGCGCTGGTGCGCGATCTGGGGGTGGGGGGCGTGGTCTACCTGCCGGCCAACGCCCCCGACCCGGAGAGCGTGCGCGCCCTCAGCCGCGCCCTGCAGGAAAACGCCGCCCTGCCGCTGCTCATCGCCATAGATCACGAGGGCGGGCGCGTGGTGCGCTTCCAGTCCGGCGTCACCGTGTTCCCCGACCTCATGGCCCTCGGCGCCACCGGCAACCCGCTCAACGCCTTCCTCGTTGCCCTGGCCTCGGCCCAGGAGCTGCGCTACGCCGGGGTCAACATGGACCTTGGCCCGGTGCTGGACGTGAACAGCAACCCGGCCAACCCGGTCATCGGCGCGCGCGCCTTTGGCGACGACCCGCAGGCCGTGGCCGGCATGGGCCTGGCAACCCTGCGCGGGCTGGAGGCCGGCGGCGTGCTGGCCGTCGGCAAACACTTCCCCGGCCACGGCAGTGTGGCGCTGGACTCCCACAGTGCGCTGCCCACCGTGGAAAAGTCGCTCGACGAGCTGCTGGCGAGCGACCTGCTGCCCTTCCAGACTGCCATTGCCGGCGGGCTGCCGGCGGTCATGGTCGGGCACCTGGCTGTGCCGGCGGTGGACCCCTCCGGGCTGCCGGCCTCGCTCTCCCCGGCGCTGATCCAGGGGCTGTTGCGCGAGCGGCTGGGCTTCCAGGGGCTGGTCCTCACCGACGCCATCGAAATGGGCGCCCTCAGCCGTAACTACACCCCGCAGGAGACCTACGTGCAGGCCATGCTGGCCGGGAACGACATGCTGTTGGTGCGCGAGCCGGGCACCGCATCGCAGGCGCGCGCCGCCCTGCTGGAGGCCGTGGCCGCCGGGCGGCTCTCCGAAGGTGTGGTAGACGCCGCCGTGCGCCGTGTGCTGGCCGCCAAACTGCGCCTGGGGTTGCTGCCGGTGGGTGGGCCGCCGGCCGACCCGCCCGCGCCGGACTACGCCGCCAACCAGAGCCTGGCGCTGCACGTCAGCCAGATGGCCCTCACCTTGCTCCCGCAGGGGGCAACTCTGCCGCTACCCGACGATCTGTCGCTGCTGCTGCTGGTTTCGCCCGCCAGCCTGCCCTACGGCGCGCTGCCCGGCGACGGGCTATCCTTGTTGGGCGAGCTGATCCAC
This sequence comes from uncultured Anaerolineales bacterium, assembly GCA_964478665.1. Lineage (GTDB taxonomy): Bacteria > Chloroflexota > Anaerolineae > Anaerolineales > CAYZNA01 > CAYZNA01. Next base: position 424 of record CAYZNA010000408.1, on the reverse strand, counting down.
GACCGGGGGGTGGCCGTGCGCGAGTTGTTCTACGATCCGAAGGACGGGGCGGACATGAAGCAAGTGGCGCTGGAGGTGGCGCGGCTGGCGCCGGGCTATCAGGCTGTGGTGGTGGTCACTGCCGGCGCCTATCTGGATGCGCAGCGCTTCAACGCTGATGGCCAGCCGGCCATCGTGCGCGTCGCCCTCGCCAGCGGCCGGCCGGCGGTGGTGGCCGCGGTGCGCGAGCCGTATGACCTGCTGCTCTTCCCGCAAGCCCCGGCCTATCTTGCTACCTACGGCGCCACCCCGGCCCAACTCGAGGCCCTGGCCGGGGCGCTGCTGGGGGAGTTCACGCCAGGCGGCGCGCTGCCGGTGCGACTGGCGTTCCCCTGAACAGCACGCCCGGGCGGGCACAGGTACGGGCGACCCGCCGGGCACAGGT
>CAYZNA010000407.1:0-3485 GCA_964478665.1 uncultured Anaerolineales bacterium | reverse complement strand
CATCGTCCCCACGTTCACATGCGGTTTGCTGCGATCAAATTTTTCTTTAGCCATTCAGTAAATCTCCTGCAGTTGGTAATTGATATTTGCAGAGCCCCCGACCAGATTTGAACTGGTGACCTATCGCCTACCAAGCGATTGCTCTACCTCTGAGCTACGAGGGCAAACCAAACGATGAAGGATGAACGATGAACAGAGATTCCGCATTCATCATTCCAGAGTGGGCAGGGTGGGATTCGAACCCACATAGGCGTACGCCTCCGATTTTACAGACCGGCCCGGCTCACCACCTCCGGCGCCTGCCCCAGTTAACTTGTGCTTTCCTTCGCCGCATGGCTCAAGGCTTGCGCTCCCACCTCGCGGTCGTGCTGGAGCCGACGGTGGGACTTGAACCCACAACCACAATATTACAAGTATTGTGCTCTGCCAGTTGAGCTACGTCGGCGCAGTGCTTGTCCCTCAGCCGGCCCTACCGTAAAAGGGGCCATACATCAAAAACGCGCCCCATCTTTCAGGCGCGGCCGGATTATACCAGACGCATAAGCCAGAGGTCAAGCAGGCGTTATGGGGCGGCGGTAACCGGACCGGCGGGGCAGAGTGTATCAGGATTCAGGGGAGTCGTCAATGGACTGCGACCGGGATCCCGGCGGGAGCGCCATACCCTCGTGGCCGGCGTAGCCGCGCGCCTGCCAGACCAGATACAGGGCCACCGAGCCGGCCACCGCGGCATTCAGGCTGTCTATCTGGCCGCGCTGGGGCAGGCGCAGCAGAAAATCGCACGACTGTTGCACCAGCCGCCGCATGCCTTCGCCCTCGTTGCCCACCACCAGGCCGAGCGGGCCGCGCAGGTCAAGTTCCCCCGGTCCGCGCGCCGTCCCGGCGCTCTCCAGCCCGACAATCCACAGGTCGCGCTGCTTGAAATACTCGATGGCGCGGCTGATATTGGAAACAGCAATGTAGAGATGTTCGCTGGCGCCGGCTGAGGCGTTCACCACGGCGTTGGTCACGCCCACACCGCGATGCTCCGGGATCACCACACCGTGCACGCCAACCGCCTCTGCTGTGCGCAGCAACGCACCCAGATTCTGCGGGTTCTGCAGCATGTCCAGCAAAAGCACCAGCGGAGGTTCGCCCCGCTCGCCGGCCCGCGCCAGAACATCCTCGAGCGAAACATAGGGGTAGGGGTCCACCACGGCGGCCAGCCCCTGATGGCTGTTGCTGTCGTGATCCAGCGTGCTGCGCCTGACCTGCAACACCGGGATGCCGCGCTCGCCAGCCAGCCGGACCGCCCGGGCAAGGTTGCCTTTGCGCCGTACGCCCTCCGCGACCAGCAGTTTGTGCACCCGGCGGCGCCCGGCGCGCACCACCTCGTATACCGGGTTGCGCCCGAAGATCTGTTCGGTGTTGGGCATGGCACGAGCTACTGGCGGCTGGCTATCGGCGGCTGGCTGCTGGCTACTGGCCGCTCCACGTAGTCCCCTCTCTGCCGTCCTGCAGCGCAATGCCCATCTCGGCCAGGCGGTCGCGGATCGAGTCGGACAGCGCCCAGTTCTTGTCCTGACGGGCCTGCGCCCGCAGTTCGATCAGCAGGCGAATCAGGTCCGCCTCGCGCTGCGCGCTGCCCCCCCGGGCTGTTGTGGCCGGGAGGATGCCCAGCACGTCCCCGGCAAGTTCGCGGTAGAGTGCCTCCACCGCCTCCAGCGTTCCCCGGCCGGCAGCCGGTCCGGGCTGGCCATCGGCTTCCGGCGGGTAGAGCAGGGTATTGACCAGGCGGGAAAGCTCGAACAGCACGGCGATGGCCGCCGGAGCGTTGAAATCGTCATTCATGGCCGCGATAAAGCGGGTTCTGTACTCCGCCAGTGCGCCCAGTAAGCCCTCGTCACCCCCCGGCGGCGCCTGCCCGGATTGCAGCCGCTCGCGCACTGCCTGCACCGGTCCCACCAGCCGCTCCCAGCCCCTGGCCGCGCCCTCAAGCGCCGCTTCGGAAAAGCCAATCGGGTTGCGGTAGTGCCCGGTGAGATTAAAATAGCGAATAGCCTGCGGCCGGTAGCGCTGGAGAGCATCTTTGATGGTGAGGACATTGCCCAGACTCTTGCTCATCTTCACGCCGTCCACCGTGAGCGAGCCGGCCAGCAGCCAGTAGCGGGCAAAGGGCCGGCCGTGGGCGGCCTCGCTCTGGGCAATCTCGCACTCGTTGTGCGGAAAGATGTTCTCCAACCCGCCGCCGTGGATGTCAAAAGTCTCCCCCAGATACTTGCCGGCCATCGCGGAGCACTCGACGTGCCAGCCGGGGAAACCTCGCCCCCACGGACTGGGCCACTGCAGAATGTGCTCCGGGTCGGCCTTCTTCCACAGGGCGAAGTCCTCCGGGCGGCGCTTATCCCCGCGCGCCTCAACCCGCCCGCTTTCTTCCAGTTCTCCCAACCGCCGTCCGGAGAGCTTGCCGTAGTCCGGGAACGAGCGCACGTCAAAGTAGACTGAGCCGTCTGCCACGTAGGCATGGCCCTGCGCCATCAGGCGTTGGATCAGTTCGATCTGCTCGGGGATGTGGCCGGAGGCGCGCGGCGAGATGTCCGGGCGGGCGACACCCAGCGCGTCCATATCCTCAAAATACGAGCGGGTGTAGGTCTCCACCAGTTCCATCGGTTCCAACCGCTCGCGGGCAGCGCCTTTGAGGATCCGATCCTCGCCGGTGTCGAGAATGTGCCCCACGTCGGTGATGTTCTGCACGTAGCGAACTTTGTAGCCCAGATAGCGCAGATAGCGCACGATGACATCGAAGGCAACGTAGGTTTTGGCGTGGCCGATGTGAGCGTGATCGTACACCGTCGGGCCGCAGACATAGAGATGCACCCGGCCCTCATGCAGCGGCACGAATTCTTCTTTGGTGCGGGAGAGGGTGTTGTAGACTGTAAGAGACATGGTTGCCTGGTCGGGTGGTCGGGTAGTCCGGTAGTCGAGTAGTCGGGTGGTCGGGCGGAGGCCACAAGACCACGAGACTACGGGACTATTCGGGTCTGGCAAAGATCATCCTTCCGGCGGCGGTCTGTAGCACCTTGGTGACCACCACCGGCACGTTCTGATTCTGGCGATCGCGGCCGTCTTCCACCACCACCATAGTGCCGTCATCCAGATAGCCCACCCCCTGCCCGACCTCCTTGCCCTCCTGAATGATACGCACGGTCAGGCCCTCGCCGGGGAGCAAGATGGATTTGACCGCGTTGGCCAGTTCGTTGATGTTGAGCACCGTGACGCCCTGCAGCTCGGCCACGCGATTCAGGTTGTAATCGTTGGTAATCACCGCCCAATGGTTCTGCCGGGCCAGCGTCACCAGTTTGTCATCCACCGCACGCACGCCTTCCGCGTCAATGTCGCTGATGCGCACCGGCACGCTGGCATCCTTCTGCAGCCTGTTGAGAATGTCCAGCCCGCGCCGGCCGCGAAGCCGCCGAAGGGTGTACGACGAGTGGGCGATGTGCTGCAGG
>CAYZNA010000406.1:0-3485 GCA_964478665.1 uncultured Anaerolineales bacterium | reverse complement strand
GAAACCGGGAAGTTATACTTTTACAGGCCCTGATCGTCACCCGGGTACCGCCAGCGGTCGACTCTAGAGTCGTCGAGGCCCTGCCGGGGAATGGCCCCGAGAGGATCCTGTACGCGAATTCTCGGTCAGGCTCGAACTCCGTCACTTCGGAGGTGACCTCCATGCGCCGCCCGAGGAATTGGCCGACCCGGATATAGGTGCTCCCTTGCCGTACCGGAGGCTCGGGAATCTTGATCGCGCCGGGCAGTTGCACCGGGAGGCCGCCGACCTTCTGGGCGAATTGGGGGATGAGATGGGGCTGGCCGTGGCCCTGAACAACCTGGGCGACGTCGCCCAGTACAGCGGCCAACCGGCGCAATCCCTGGTTCACCATCGCGCCGCCGCTGAGATTCAGCGCCGCTACGACGACCGCCGCGATTTGGCTGAGAGCCTGTACAACATTGCCGGCTTGCTGATTGAACTGAAGCAGTGGGACGAGGCCCTGCTCGCTGCGCAGGAGAGCGCCGACCTCTTCCGCGAGAGCAGATAGCGGAGGTGATGCGGCGCGAAGCGCTGCGGGTGTGAGCGGATTACCGAACGTATCGAGTCGCATTGGCCCAGACACCCAACTCACACCTCGTCTACACCTGATTTACACCTTCCCTTGCTACACTCGCGGCAATAGACCTCACAGGTCTCGGAGACCTGTGAGGTCTGAGCCACCATGTCCGAGTCACCCTACCGCGTTTCGATTCCCGACCTCACCTTCTACCAGCAAACGGTAGCCTGCCAGTTCGCCTGCCCGGTGCGCACCGACGGGCGCGCCTACGTCACCGCCATCGCGCGCGGCGAATACGAACGCGCCTACCTGATTGCCCGCGAGACCAACCCCTTTGCCTCCACCTGCGGCTGGGTGTGCGGCGCCCCCTGCGAGGCCGCCTGCCGCCGGGGCAAGCTAGACGCGCCCATTGCTATCCGCGCCCTGAAGCGCTTTGTCAACGACCGCTATGGCGTATACCTGGGCGAGACCGGCGAAACGCGCCAGCCTCCCGCGTGGCCGGGCTACGTTGGGTCCACCAGCAGCACCGGTGATCCGGCGGCCCGCCCGGCCGACATGGGCAACACTACCTTCCCCACCAGCCGCAGCGGACTGGCGGCCGCCCGCGCCCGCAGCCCCAAAACCGGCAAACGGATCGCCATCGTCGGCGCCGGCCCGGCCGGCCTATCCTGCGCCCACGACCTCGCCCTGCTGGGGCACGAGGTCGCCATCTTCGACTCGGCCCCGCTGGCGGGCGGCATGTTGCGCCTGGGGGTGCCGGAGTATCGCCTGCCGCGCGAATTGATTGACCTCGAAATCCAGGCCATCCTCAGCCTCGGCCCAACCCTCAAACTCAATCAGCGCCTCGGGCGCGACTTCACCCTGGCCGACCTGCGCCGCGACTTTGACGCCGTCTTTATCGCCATTGGCACCTACCACAGCCGCAACCTCAACATCGAGGGCGAGCACCTGGACGGCGTGCTGCGCGCCGTGGACTTCCTCATCAACGTCAACCTCGGCGGCTACAACCTCGATCTGGGCAGGCGCGTGCTGGTCATCGGCGGCGGCAACGTGGCCATGGACGTGGCCCGCACCGCCGCCCGCCTGGGCGAACCGGCCCAATCCGGCGGCGATCTGGAAGTGGCCCTCGACGTGGCCCGCGCTGCGCGCCGCCTGGGCGCCACTCAGGAAGTGCATTGCATGGTGGTCGAGGACCGCAGTGCGATGCTGGCCGCCCCGCTCGAAGTGGCAGAAGCCGAAGAAGAGGGCGTCCGCATACACACCCATTTCGCGCCCAAACGCATCCTGAGCGCCCCTGGCGGCGGCCGCGCCTCCGCCCTCGAAACGCTCAACGTGGCCCGCGCCTTCGACGAACACGGACGCTTCAACCCGCAACTGGTCCCCGGCACCGAGCGAGCGTGGGAGTGCGACAGCGTGATCGTCTCCATCGGGCAGACCGGGGAGCTGGACTGGGTGCAGCCGGGCGACGGGCTGGAGATCACCCGGCGCGGCGCCCTCGCCCTGGACCCGGAGACATTGATGACCACTGCCCCGGGCGTGTTCGCCGGCGGGGACATCGCCTTCGGCCCGCGGCTGATCATCAACGCCGTGGCCGACGGCCAGCGAGCGGCGCGCGGCATCCACGCCCATTTGCAAAGCGTGCAGCCCCGCCTGGTGCGCAAAGGCTTCTTCACCCCGGTTGCGAAATCGGATTACCCGGACGTTGGCCCGCTGCGGGACTACCTGCGCTGGCCGCGCCGCCACCCCCCCACCCTGCCGGTGGAGCGGCGCATTGGCGTGGCGCGGGTGGAGATCGGCTTCGACGATGCCACCGCGCGCGAGCAGGGCGGGCGCTGTCTGATCTGCACCCTCAACCCCATCTTCGACGGCGATCTGTGCATCCTGTGCAACGGCTGCGTGGACGTGTGTCCCACCGATTGCCTGAAGCTGGTGCCGATTTCGGATGTGGAAGGTGGAGGGTGGAGAGTGGAGAGTCCCACGGGGATGCTTCGCGATGGAGGGTGGAGCGTCTCCCGTCAGCCGTCACCCGTCACTCGTGACCCGTCACCCTTCACCGCCGCCATGCTGCTCGACCCCACCCGCTGTATTCGTTGCGGACTGTGCGCCGCCCGCTGCCCGACCGGAGCGGTGCAGATGGAGACTTTCCACTTCACCGAGGAGGTGGTTTTCGACGCGCCGGGAGCAGCCGCATGAGGCTTCCCGCGCCCGCGCTGGTGATCGTGGCGCTGCTGCTGGCCGGCTGCGCCGGCCGGGGGTGGCAGAGCGCCCCCCTCTCCGGGTACGCCTCCAGCGGCGAGCGCATCTACTTCACCGCCGACGACGACCTCGGCCGGCCTGTTCGCTACCGCGGCGGCCCGGCCTTCGGGGGGATGGGCATGATGAACGGGAGGCTGGCCTGCGTATCGTGTCATGGCCCCGACGGGCGCGGGGGGCGGCACTTTATGCACATGCAGGTGATGGACGCGCCCGACATTCGCTGGTCGGCGCTGGCCGGGGAGGACGAGCACGCAGAGCAGGCCGGGGGTGATCACGCCGGCGCTCACGCTGAATACGATCTGGAAACCTTCCGGCTGGCCGTCGTGGAGGGCAAGCACCCGGACGGCCAACCGCTGAGTTCTGACATGCCGCGCTGGAACCTCTCTGCTGGCGCCGCAGCTGACCTGCTGGAGTATCTGAAATCGCTGCCGTGAACCGGTAGCGCAACCCTGCGCGACGGGAGGAAGAGGAGAGCCAGACAGGAGACGACGCACACCCATCCCGGTACACCGTTTCTTTTCTACACAATCGAGGAGAATGTCCGATGAAGAAAGATCTGACGACCAAAAAGATTATGGCCGGAGCGCTCATGGCGCTGGTCAGCCTGGCGGTGGCGGCGTGCGCTGCCCCCACCACCGCTGCCCCCACCCCCGCTGCCCCCACCACCGCGGCGCCCACCCCCGCGGCGCCC
>CAYZNA010000405.1:0-3529 GCA_964478665.1 uncultured Anaerolineales bacterium | reverse complement strand
GTAATCTACGCTAACTCTGCCTTCCGCCCGGCGCCGGCCGGCGATAGCAACAATCGCCGGCCGGCGGCCTTCAGCCGGGGCGTTCGGTCAGCATACGCTCCACAAAGGCCTCCGCCGGGTCGTGCAGCAGCGTGCGGAAGGCCTGCATCATCTCGCCGGCGCGGCCGCCCTGCCAATCGGAGGGCAGCAGCGCCGGGGGCAGGTTGGGGTCGCGCCGGGGGAAACCGGCGAACTCGTGGGTCAGCCAGAAGCGCTGCACAAAGCACGTGGCCGGATCGGGCACTCCCCCTGCCAGCGCCTGCCGGTGCAACGGCTGATATTTCTGGAGAAAGGAGCAGTAGTCGGCGCTCAGCGCGTCGAGGTCCCAGCAGCGACGGACGATTTCGGTGTCCGAACCCAGTCCGGGGTGTAGCCCGGAGAAGAAATGGGCGTAGGCGCCCGCCTGTAGCTCGTCCAGCAGCGCCTGCACCTCCCGCTGGCGGGGGTGGGCCGAGATCCACGTCGCCGGGGCCAGCCGGCCAAACCCCAGCCACGCCAACCGCTTCCGCAGCCGGTCGCGCAGCGCTCGTTTGTTCTCCGGTATGCTGTACACCAGCAGGTGCCAGCGACCGTCCCACGCCGTGCTGCGCGGCTCAAAGATGCGTTCGGAGGCCTCAAGGATCAAAGTAGCCCCGGCAGCAGTCAGCCAGTATTGGCTGTGCCGTCCGGCGCGACGGGCGCGCAGCCAGCCCCTGCGCGCCATCCGCGAGAGGGTGGAACGCGCCGCGCGCTCGGTCACGTCCAGCAGCCCCAGCATGTGCAGCAGGCTGCTCAGCCAGATGCCTCCACTGTGAGGCTGGATATATTCACCGAACAGGGTGAAGATCAGGAACTGGGTGCGAACCGCCGGACGATCCTTCATGTCTCAGTAATGTGGTGACCGTATCAAAACCGCGCTGTATTCAGTATATCACCGCTCTGAGGGCCGTCAAGCGGCAATTTGCCGTTTGCCACCGCTTGCAGTCCGCCCGCGCCTGCGGTAGCATAGCGGCTGTTGAAGCCAGCCGCCCCTTCTGGAGATCAGGACATGCACACTCCCCGCTCAAAGCCGCTCGTTCGACTGCCGCTGCTGGCCCTGGCCGGCCTCTCGCTGCTGGCTGCCCTGTGGGCGGCGCTGGCCCGCGTGGGCTGGCGCTTGCCGGCCCTGCCCCTCCCCATCGTGGCCCAGCACGGAGCGCTGATGGTCTCCGGCTTCCTCGGCACGCTGATCGCGCTGGAGCGGGCGGTGGCCCTCGGCTGGCGCTGGACTTACGCCGCGCCGCTGTTTTCCGGGCTGGGGGCGCTGGCGCTGCTGACCGGCCTGCCGCCGGCCCTCGGGCACGGGCTGCTGGCCCTGGGGGCGCTGGGGCTGACCGCGCTGTTCGCGCAGTTGTTGCGCACCCACCGCACGCTGTTTGTGGCGATGCTGGGGTTGGGCGCGCTGCTGTGGTTGGCGGGGAATCTGCTGTGGTGGGCGGGCCGGCCGCTGGCGCAGGTGACGCCGTGGTGGGCCGGCTTCCTCGTGCTCACCATCGCCGGCGAGCGGCTGGAGCTGGCGCGGGTGCTGATGCTGAGGCGCGCCGCGCGGACCGCCTTCCTGTTGGCGGTGGGAGTGTTGCTGGCCGGGCTGGCGCTCTCGCTGTGGACCTTTGACCCCGGCCTGCGCCTGGCCGGGCTGGGAATGCTGGCCCTGGGGCTGTGGCTACTGCGCAACGATCTGGCCCGGCGCACCATCCGGCAGCGCGGCCTGACGCGCTTCATCGCCGCCTGCCTGTTGCCCGGCTACCTGTGGCTGATGGCCGGTGGGGCGCTGTGGCTGGCGCCGGGCGGGGGCCACAGCAGCGGCCCGCTGTACGATGCCATGCTGCACCGCATCGTCCTCGGCTTCGTGATCTCGATGATCTTCGGCCACGCCCCGCTCATCCTGCCGGCGGTCCTGGGAAAGGAGGGGCGACCCGCCGGGTCGCCCGTACTTGAGTTGGCCTACCGGCCGGCCTTCTACGTTCACCTCGCGCTGCTGCACGGTTCGCTGCTGCTGCGCGTGGCCGGCGACCTGTCCGGCGGGGCGGCACTGCGCCGCTGGGGCGGGCTGCTGAACGTGCTGGCGCTGCTGCTGTTCCTGGCGATGATGGCCCGCTCCGTGCGGCGAAAGTGAGGGCGCATGCCCACCATCGCCCGCTGGTTTATCAAAGCTGCCCTGGTGTATTTCGTGGCTGCGCTCGTTGTAGGCCGGCTGCTGGCCCTGCGCGACGTGCTGCCGCTGCCGCCGCTCTGTCCGGCCGCTTCAGTGTCCATGGTCTCCCTATTGCCGGGTTCCACCTGCTTCCTGAGTGCGGTCTGACCCGTTTCAGGCAGGAACGCGCACCGTTGCTGCTTGAAACGGGTTCCGTTTCAGGCAGAAAAGATAACTACACAGCCAGGCAGTGAAAATGGCCTCAATTCACCGCCAGCGTGGCCGTTGTTCAAACAACTCGGTTTCGCCTGCATGCCCATCCAGAAGCAAGATCAGCTTGTTCAGTACGTTCCGGCCCAACAGAATCTCGCTGCCGCGGTCATCTCCTGTCACAATCACACCGGGAAGGCGCAGCGAGTTGATCAGCAGGTCCACCTCGAACAACTCAACTTCGCGGCTTTCCCCCAGAACACCGTGTATCAGCGCGTCACCAATGGCCACTGCCTCGACCCATTCCAGATATTGGACTGGAATCAGGGTTCCATCTGCGCCGGTGTCCACGATAGCCGAGAGCGGCCCGACCCGAGGGGCTTCGTCCAACTCGGCCAGGTATACTTGCAGGACCGGGATCGGCGGGGTGTAGTTCGTGTCAAAGGGGGTGTTCATGGCCGGACCTGTCGGGTGCTGACAAAGCGCAGTTCCCGCCGCCCCTCGGCGGGGGTCAACAGCACAGCAGTCTTGCCGTACCTGGCGCGGATGCGCTGCCGCAGGGTCTCCTCGTCACGGTCGTGGTCCACCACTGCCCGGTCGTGAATCGCCACAAACTCCCCGGTGTAACGCGCGCGCACTTCGGGCGATAGGCCGCACCACCATTGCGACTCGGCTTTGACCTTCTCCCGCTGCGCCTGAAAGCGATAATGTTGCAGGGCAGTCTCGATCAATGTTTCGATTTCCATTCCCCGGCTTTCGGCCTCCCGGCGGATGCGGGTAGCCAGTGGTTCGCTCAGCACAATCTCACTCATCGTTCTGCTCCTGTTGAGGGTAGTATATCCGCAGTACCGCAAAAGTCGCTACTCGGGGCGGGCGAGTCTGTCAGCGGATTGGCTTCGCCGTAGCGGATTAGCGGAGGCGCTCGATGCATCCGCTAATCCGCTACCTATCCGCTGCCGAAGGTCCGTTGCCGCTCAACCCGGCAACGCATACCGGCGAGGCGGAGAGCAATTGCGACGAGTGTATGCCACAATTGCCTTACGGTCAACTGCCAGAGGTCGCGGGGTGCATTTCCTGCTGGTGGTCAATTGCCGCCTCGGGGCGACCAGAGACGGTCGCCCCTACGCC
>CAYZNA010000404.1:3306-3546 GCA_964478665.1 uncultured Anaerolineales bacterium | reverse complement strand
CCGGCGGACCTGGATGATCTCGGCCATGATGCTCAGGGCGATCTCCTCCGGGGTTTCGGCGTTCAGCTCCAGGCCCATGGGCGAGTGCACCCGGGCCAGTCGCTCCTCCGGAATGCCCATTTGCTGAAGCTGGCCGGAGGTGGTGGCCCAGCGCCGCCGCCAGCCGATCACTCCGATGTACGCTGCCGGGGAATTAAGCAGGGACGGCGGCCCGGCCACGTCCATGCGCACGCCGCGCGT
>CAYZNA010000404.1:0-3296 GCA_964478665.1 uncultured Anaerolineales bacterium | reverse complement strand
GATGGAACGGATCACGGCGAACAGGAGCAATCCGACCAGCGCAAGAAGGAGGACGACGAGAGCGGCCACGATGTGTTCTCCATGGAGAGAAACTCAGCGATCCCGTGCTACCCGGTACCGGCAGGGCCGGCAGCCCGGCCACGTCCATGGGCACGCCGCGCGTGGAGAGCACAAGGTAGGTCTGGTCGTCCAGGGCCAGATGATCGGGGATTTCGGCCATCGGCGCCGCCAGATAGCGGTCGGCGTCCGGCAGCCAGTCCGGGGAGGCGTATTCCGGGCGGTCGTCGCAGGCCACCACCCGGAAGCCCAGCCACTTTGCCAGATGGCCCACAGCCCGTCCCACGTGCCCCGCCCCGATCACCACCACGGTCGGGCCGGGCCGGATCGGTTCCACAAAGACTTCCACCTCCCCGCCGCACACGCCGGGGTCGCCCTCAGCGGGGTCCACCAGCGAGTATTGCACCAGTCGCGGCTGGCCGTCCTGCAGGGCGGCCAGCGCCTCGGCAATCACCCGGCTTTCCAGCCCCCCGCCGCCAATGGTGCCCTCGAGGCGGCCGTCCGGGTAGACCAGCATTTTGCTGCCGGTGTGGCGCGGCACCGAGCCGCGCGCGCGCACGATGGTGGCCAGCGCGGCCGCCTCGCAGGAGCGTTCGAGATCAAACAGAGCTTCGTATAATGAGGTCATTCCTCATAGCCGGCAGCACCGGGCAGCTCACGCCGTCTGATGCGTTTCGGTTCAACAATACAGATACAGATGCCTCCATCAACCCAAAATCGTGGACCCGGTGTGCCTCATGGCCGTAGCGACGGGCGACCTCCAGAATTGCTCTGGGCATGGAAACATCGCCAAGAAAAGTCAACATCAGGCGAAAACCTCAAGCGGGACCACCTCCTCGCGGGTGAGGGCGGCCGCGTATTCCAGAGCGGCGCGTATATCCGCGGCTTCGAGGTCAGGGTATTGCTCCAGTATCTCGGCGGTCGTCATCCCGGCCGCAACAAAGCCAACCACGAGATACACAGGAATGCGCAACCCGCGAATGCAGGGCAGACCGTGCAGTTTCTCTGGGTCCACTGTGATTCGGGAATACAATTCGTCGCCGTTGCGTAGTTCCGCTGCGGTTGTTCGTCGTGTCACGGCAGCCTCCATCAGAGGATAAAATTCGATACGCCACCGCCTGATTGAGATCCAGAATCGCCCGGTCGTCCAGCCCGGCGGCTCTGTGCTTCCGCAGGTCAACACCGACACTCACCAGCGCGGCCTTCGCGGCGTAAAACATGGCGAAGTAGGCAAGGGACACCGCGCCGCGCCAATGACCCAGGCGAAGCAAATCTCTTGCTTCGGCCATCTTGCCGTCAGAAAGAGTGAACCAGATTTCGGGCTGGTCTAGTTCCGGCTCGGCCATAGCACCAGACCCTCTCGCTTTGCGCGGTTCGCGAGGGGGAACCCCGAGCGAAACCGTTCCTCGCCCACTATTACCGGGGCCACATCCAGGCCCGATTCCAGCAACGTGTCTGCGGCGGCATGAACAATGGCCCGCCAACGGGAGTCTCCGATCCAACTTACCCACCGTCCATCCGGCAGGCGCACCTCTTCCCACTTGACCACCACCATCACATCCACATCCGAGTCCGGGCCGGCCTCGCCGCGGGCATAGGAACCGAACAGAATGATCTGGTTGATGTCGTTCGGGAACAGTTGCAGCAGCCGGCGCTGGAAGTCGGCGAGCGCCGCCCTCACCCGGCGCGGCAGGCGCGGGGTGGCGGCTTGAGAGGGAAGAGACTTGCGCGCCGCCATAGGCAATGGCCCTACAGCGCCCCCAGTTCGCGCAAGACCTGAGCTACGCGGGGCAGTCTGCCCTGCGGCGGCCACAGCCACTCGGTCTTCAGCCAGAAGCCGGGGATAGCCAGCGAGCGAATCACCCCGCCCTCCGGTTTGATCTCCACCAGCCCGTCCTCGCCGCGTTGCTGGTAAAAGGCCGATTTGCGGGCGCTGTCCGGGTCCAGCAGCCACAGTTCGCGCACCCCGGCCTGAGCATAGGTGCGGCGTTTGAGGCCCCGGTCAAGGTGGGCCGTGCCGGGGGAGAGAATCTCAACCGCGAGGTCCGGCGCACCAAAGATGCCCTGATGCTCGATGATGCCGGTCCGGTGACGGGCCACGAACAGCACGTCCGGCTCGTAATCGTGGCCGACGGCGAGGTTGACGGCGGTTTTCGAGCCGCGCACCTCGCCGAGGTTTTTCTCTTCCACGTAGATACGTAGCAGCGTAATGAGAAAGATGTTCAGCCGTTCGTGAGAGTCAGACGGCGCGTCAGGCATGTAGAACACTCCATCAATCAACTCGGCTTTGCGGTCGTCGGGGGCGTACTGAAAGAACTCGTCGTCGGTCATCCGATCGGCAACGGCCACCGTTTCGGGAAGCGCCAGTTCGCGAACCTGCATCATGGGGAGCCACCTTTCCAGACAGGGCAAGCGCCGGTCAACGGGAGTATTGTACAACAATCGTGGGCAGGGGGGACCGCGCGGGTCAGTCCGGGTACACCTGCCAGCCCAGGCGCTCGAGATCGCCCGCGTCAGCGCCAAAGATCCCCGCCGGCGCATCGGCCAGCAGCACCTCGGCCTCCGCCGCCACTGTGCCATCGTGGAGGCGAATCTCGGCGTGGGCGGCGTTGAGGCGCCCGCCGCGTTTGATCAGCCTGCCGTAAATGGTCAGCGGCTGGCCGACCGGCACTGGCCGGCGATAGCGGATTTCGAGTTTCACGGTGACCATGAAATGGTTTGGATCGGCGGCCATTTGCGTGCGCCCGGCGGTTTCGTCCAGCACCGCCGCGACGATGCCGCCGTGCAGGACGCCGGGGTAGCCCTGATAGCGTTCCGGCGGCGTGAAGGTTGCGGTCACTTCGTCGTCAGCGGTGTTGTAGAACTTCAGCCCCAGGCCGCAGGTGTTCTCCACGCCGCAGACGAAGCAGTTGAGGGAGTTGGGTTGGAGTCTATCCACAGAGTCGTTTCTCCGAACTTGCAGGTCACATAAGCGTATCATCTCAATATTTCGGGGGAACGCATGGCGCGAAGCGTGCGCCCCAGATTATTGAGATGATACCATCAACGGTTCGTAGCGGTGGCATCCCCATGCCACCGTTTTTCGATGAATGATGACCGGCATGGGGATGCCGGTCCTACGGGCCACCGTTTTTCGATGAACGATGACCGTAGCGGTGGCATCCCCATGCCACCGTCGCCGTCTGAACGATGACCGGCATGGGGATGCCGGTCCTACGGGCTGCCGGTCCTACGGGCTG
>CAYZNA010000403.1:0-3601 GCA_964478665.1 uncultured Anaerolineales bacterium | reverse complement strand
TGGCGGCCACCCCCGTCCAATTCGGGATTACCTGTAGCCCATCCTCCCCATAGGCGCGAACTTTAGCCGGTAAGGGTGAGATAATGGGGGCATGGACACTCCACTTCAAACACTCAGCCCCTCCGATCAAGAAGCCCTGGCCGATTGCCATCCCCTGGTGAGCGACGAGTGGGAGCAGGTGCTCGGCCGGATCCCAGTGGATTTGGAAGCCAGCGCCAAAGAAACCGGCGCGCTCCAACGCAAGCGGGAAGTGAAGTCGGCGCTGGATTTGTTGCGCTTGGTGCTCGCCTATTGCCTGTGCGATTGGTCGTTCCGCCTGCTGGCGGCTTGGGCGACCATCCTCGGGCTGGCCTGCCTGTCGGACGTGGCCGCGCGCAAACGGGTGCGGCTCTGCCGAGCCTGGTTGGGGCGGCTGGTGGGGGAATGGTTGCGCCAGCGGCGACAACGTTTGACCCAGCACCCGGTGCGCCTGCGGCTGATTGACGCCACCACCGTCAGTCAACCGGGCAGTCGCGGGACAGATTGGCGGGTGCATGTGAGTTTCGACCTGGGGGCGTGGCAGGTAGACGGGGTGGAAGTCACCGACGCGCACGGGGGTGAAACCTTGGCGCGGCACACGGCCCAAGCCGGCGATATCCTGGTGCAAGACCGAGGCTATGCCCACGCGGCGGGACTGGGGTCGGTGCTGCCAGGCGGGGCGAAGGTCATCCAGCGTATCAACTGGCACAATTTGCCTGTGCAAACCGCCGACGGGCAGGCGGTCAACGTACTGGCCTGGGCCAGCCAGCACCTCCCCGCCAGCGAGCCGGCCGAAATGACGGTCTGGTTGTCCACGCCGACTGGACGGTATGAACTGCGCCTGGTGGGGCGACGCCTGCCACCCCAAGCGGTGGCAGAAGCTCGGCGGCGGGTGCGGCAAGCCGCCCGCAAGAAAAGCCGCATCCCCAGCCAGGAAAGCCTGCTGGCCGCCGAGTTTATCCTGCTGGTGACTAACCTGCTGTCGGTGCATGACTGGCCAGCGGAGCAAATCCTGGCCGTGTATCGCTTGCGCTGGCAGGTGGAACTGCTCTTCAAACGCTGGAAAGGAATTATCCAGTTTGAACACTTGCGGGCCAAAGACCCCGAACTGGCCCAAGTCTATCTGCTGGGCAAACTGTTGGCGGTGTTGATCTTGGACGGCTGGACCCACGACCAAGCCACGGACTGGGCGGACTGGTTTACCGACACGGTGCGCCCGGTCAGTGCCTGGCGCTGGTTGAGCCTGTGGGCCGAGCTGTTGCGGCAGGCGGTGCGTGGCCCTTTGACCCTGGCGCGTTGTTTGGCGGCCTTGCCCAAACTGGCGCGCTATCTGTGCGATGCGCCCCGCAAGCGCCGTCAGCAATCGGCTCAGGCTCGCCACTGGTTGGCCGCCTTCGGAGTGGCGGCGGAGGTGTTCAACACCCTTGATCATCGTGAACCGGCTCTCGCTCATTCCTAAAGTTCGCGCCTATGCCCCCCAGCCCCCTCTCCCGTCGGGAAATGCGGCCCTCACCCCCCGTCCCCCTCTCCCGTCGGGAAATGCAACCGACGGGAGAGGGGGTGTCGTGCTCCCCTCGCCTGTTCGCGCAGGCCTGCCCCCGCGCTTTTCCGGGGGTTGCGAACGGGCGAGCCCCGCAGGGGGGCTTCGCACGGGCCGGGGGCTGCTTGCGCCCGTGCTTGCCCCCCGCCCGGCGGGGCGCTCTGCGGGGTGAGGGCCGTGAGGCTTTGGCCTCCGCCACCACGCTCTACACCGTCAACCGCTTTGTCGTCGCCGGCATGGTTTCCGCTACACTCGGCCTGCTGATCCAACAACGCTGGGGCGATCACCTGTCTGCCGGAGGAGTGCCGGTGGGCGTGGCGACGCTGACGGGCTTTCTGCTCGGCCTCAGCACAGTCACCAGCATGATCGTTGCGCCGTTCGCCGGGCACTGGTCGGACAGGGCTGATAGCCGCTGGCGGGTAGTGGTGGCGGGGCTGATTCCGGGCCTGGCTGGCATGAGCCTGCTCGCGGTCGGCCTGCCGCCGCTCATCGTGCTCGGCATCCCGTTCACGGCGATCACCAGCGGGAGCAGTCAGAGTCTCGCCACCGCGCTGATCGGCGATCTCACCCGGGGCGCGGGGCGCGGGCAGTCGCTCGGCTGGATGCACACCTTCGGCGACCTGAGCAGCGCAATCGCTCCGCCGCTGGCTTACGCCGTGATCCCATCCATCGGCCTGCCGGGGATTTACCTGATGTGCGTGGTCCTGCTGGCGGCGATGTTGCTGTGGTCGGTCCGACTCATGCGAGTCCGCTGACGTTTCGACCAGGAGGCACCTATGTGGAAATCAGGCGGAATACTGGCCGTCGTGGCGTTTCTGCTCACGTTGGGCGCGGCGACTCTGCTCTCGCCGCTGTGCGGCCCGTGTGTTGTTCTCTTTGCCGGGCTGGCTGCCGGGTACGTGGCCGGACTGTTCGACAAGCCGGCGCTCTCGGACAGTGCGGCGAAGACCGGGGCCGGGGCGGGTGCGGTCGGGGGCGCGGGCGCATTGGTCGGGCACCTGCTCGGCGCGGTGGTCAATACCAGCTTGATGGGGCCGGAAGGCGCCGCCCAGTTGTTGCGTTCGTTCGGCCTCGACACACGCGGGGTCAGCCCGGCGACCTTTTACATTGGCGCGTTCGGCGGCGGGTGTTGCCTGGGCCTGCTCGACGTAGCGTTGATGGCCGGGTTGGGGGCGTTGGGCGGCACCCTCTGGTTTCAACTGACGGGCAAGAATCAAGCCGCCGCCCCGCCGCCGCCTGCGGCGTGAATCAGATCAATCGCCGGCCATCGGCGCGGCTTCGGCGACTAATACTAACTCCTTCTCCTCAATCAGTCGGCGCCGATGGCCTTGAGGTATCGCTCGACCGATCGGGCGACTGCGGCCTTTCCATCGGCGGGCGTCACATGGTCGAACCACGCACTGTAGATGCAGTCGAACTGAAACAGTTCCAGCGACCATCGCCGAGTAGTAGTGCGGGTGTGAGATCGCAATCGCCGAGATGCCGCCGAGCGCGCGCACGGCCTCAACCGTCGCCTCGTCGATCAGCGTGATACAGTCCCACGGCACGTTGCCGCCGGGGGCCTGCACCAGCAGAGCCCGCTGGGCGATAGCGAAGCCCGGTTCAGTGCCGATGCCGGTCAGGTTTGGCTCTTCGGTTCGGAGCGTGTTGTGATGGTCGGCGCGCAGTTTATCGAGCGTCGTCCACTGCTGGCCTTTCCAGCCGATGTACTGCCGCTCGTCCTCGCAGATGGGCAGTGCGCGGGCGGATCGTTTGATTCGGGGAACTGCGCGCCACAAGTGACACAGATGAAGTGTGGCATGGTCAGACGTGGTGATTGTCGAGTCGCGCATAAGTCTCGCCGAAGACAAGGCTGCGGACGCCATCGGATTCGATGAAACTGCGCGGGAAGCCGAGGTCAATCGGCGCGGCGTCGGCCAGCCGCTTGAGTTGCTCGCCGGACAGTTCAAAGTCGAGACAGCCGAGGTTGTCTTTGAGGTGGGCTTCGGCGCGCGCGCCGAGGATGGGGATCACCACGCCGTATTGCCTCTGCTGGCGCACCCA
>CAYZNA010000402.1:0-3609 GCA_964478665.1 uncultured Anaerolineales bacterium | reverse complement strand
CCGCCCCCATCCGTGGGAACCACCTCCCACGGATACGAGCCGCCACTGATCGCTTTCCCCTCCAGCATTCATCCGTGGCCTCCCCATCCGTGGGAACCACCTCCCACGGATACGAGCCGCCACTGATCACTTTCCCCTCCAGCATTCATCCGTGGCCTCCCCATCCGTGGGAACCACCTCCCACGGATACGAGCCGCCACTGATCGGTTTCTTTGCCAGCGCCCATCCGTGGGAACCACCAGTCCCGCTTGCCTCTGCCCCGGTCCCGGCTTATAATCTCGTCACCGCAGGCCAGGCCCGTTGTGCCGCCCCCGCCAGGAAACGAGAAGCCCATCCGCCGGCAGAGGCTTGCCGGCCCCATACCCTACCCTACCCTATGAATTGCTGCACTCGAGACATCAACGGCCTGAACACTGTCTTCAACGCCAGAACAGTCGCTCACGCGCTCAAACGCTACCGCAAGAAGGGCCTCGAAAAGCGCGCCCGGCTGATCCTGCGCCAGCTTCAAACCCAGGGGCTGGAGGGCCGCACCGTGCTGGAAGTCGGCCCGGGCATCGGCGGGCTGCTGCTGGAAGCCCTGCGCGCTGGAGCGAAGAGCGCGGTCGGGCTGGAGCTTTCACACGCCTCGCGCGCCGCCGCGCAGGACCTCGCCGCCGAGCACGGCCTGGCCGGGCGGGTGGAATATCGCCCGGAGGACATCGCCGCCGAGGGCGCCGCCATCCCGCCCGCCGACGTGGTGGTGCTGGATCGCGTGGTGTGCTGCTACCCGCACATGCAGCCGCTGGTCGCGCAGGCCGCCGCGCACGCCCGCCAGGCGTTAGCCCTCAGCTTCCCCCGCGACACGTGGCTGCTGCGGCTGTTGTACCCGCTCGCCCGGCTGCTCACGGCCCTGTTCGCCGGCGACTACCGCCTCTACCTGCACCCCGGCGCGCAGATCGCCGCCACCCTCCAGGGCGCCGGAATGCACCCCTCCTCCCAACAAGACCACGGCATCTGGCGAATACTGGTCTACCAACGCGCCCCACGCCAACGTTAAAACGTTCAACGTTTCAACGTGGAACGCCCGACATGCCCGCAGCGCCGCCCTTTACCACGCAGGTCACTATCCGCGCCAGCGCCCGCCGCGTCTTCCAGGCCTTTGTCAGCCCGGAGGCGCAAATCCAGTGGTACACCAACAGAGCCAGCATGAACCTGGCCGTGGGCGAGCGCTGCCAGTTCGAGTGGAACGAACGCCGCCAGAACTTTGACGAATACTGGACCGTGGCCGAAATCAAGATCGGCCGCGAGCTGCGCTTTGGCTGGGAGAACTTTGGCCGCATGGGCGGGCTGCACGCCCGAGTTGCGGCCCGTTTCACGCCCGTGCAACGCGACCGCATGCGCCTCAGCCTGCGCCACACCGTGGTGCGCGACCCGGAAGACAAGCTGCCGGCCTACCGGGCGCGCTGGCGCGCCCGGTTGGATGCGCTCAAAGACTGGATCGAAGGCCAATCCACCTGACGCCCCGGCTCTCCCGCCGTGTGGAAGGCCCCCCCATGCCAGCCACCCTCACCCGCACCCTCGCCACCCAGGCGCAGGATCACCCCGACCTGCTCTTCACCCGCTTCCTGCGCCGGGGGGCCGAGGCCGGCCGCCTGACCTACGCCGCGGCGTGGGAGCTGGCCGGGCGCTGGGCGACCCTGCTGCGGGAGCGCGGCCTGGAGCGCGGCCAGCCGCTGCCGCTGGCCCTGCCCAACTCGGAGGACTTTGTGGGCGCCTACTTCGGCGCCCTGCTGGCCGGAGGCCTCCCCGCCCCCCTGGCCCCTCCCCACCGGGCCGAAGCCGGCGACCCCGCCCTGAGCGCAATCGCCGCACGGACGCGCTTTCTCTCAGCCGGACTGCTGGTGGTCCCTGAAACCTTCGGCGGCATCGCCGCCCTGCCGGAGTTC
This sequence comes from uncultured Anaerolineales bacterium, assembly GCA_964478665.1. Lineage (GTDB taxonomy): Bacteria > Chloroflexota > Anaerolineae > Anaerolineales > CAYZNA01 > CAYZNA01. The sequence continues at coordinate 1,684 of CAYZNA010000402.1, read as the reverse complement.
GCCGGCGTGGCCGTGCTCACCAACGCCCAACTCCCGCCATCCGCCGGCCCGCTCTCCCCCGCCGACTCGGAGGACGACCTGGCCCTCATCCAGTTTACCTCCGGCACTCTGGGGGACCCCAGGGCCGTGCAACTCAGCCACCGCGCCTTGCTCTGGCAGGCCCGCGCCATCTCGGACGCCCTGGGGTTGGTGGACCGCGACGAGGACTGGGCGGTCTCGTGGCTGCCGCTGCACCACGACATGGGGCTGATTGGCTTTCTGCTCACCCCGGCCATCCACGCCGGCAACGTCACCCTGCTGCAAACCGAGGATTTCATCTTGCGGCCCTCGCTGTGGCTCAAGGCGCTCTCCGATTACCGCGCCAGCATCACCGGCGGTCCGCCCTCCGCCTACGCCCTGTGCGGCCTGCGCATCAAAGATTCCGAGGCCGCCGGCTACGACCTGCGCCGGGTGCGGATTGCCCTCGTCGGCGCGGAGAGCGTCTCACCGCAGGCGCTGGAGCAATTCGCGGCAAAGTTCGCCCCGGCCGGCTTCCGCGCCCGCAGCCTGCTGCCCACCTACGGCCTGGCGGAAAACGGCCTGGCCGTCACCATGCCGCCGCTCGGGCGTGGCCCGCGCTTCGACGTGGTGGACCTCCCGCTCCTGCAGCGGCGCGGGCTGGCGCAGCCGGTCGGGGAGGGGGATGGGGAGGGCCGGGCCTTCACCTCGGTGGGCGCCCCGCTGCCCGGGCTGGAGCTTGCCATCGCGGACGAGGCCGGCGCCCCGCTCCCCGGGCGCCGCGTGGGAGAGATTCTGGTCCGCGGCCCCAGCCTGATGGCCGGCTATCGCGATCAGCCGCAGGAGACCGCCGCTGCCCTGCGCGACGGCTGGCTGCACACCGGCGATCTGGGCTACACGACCGGCGGCGAGCTGTTCGTCACCGGGCGCAAAAGGGAAGTGCTGATCGTGGCCGGGCGCACCATCGCCCCGGGCGAACTGGAGCAGCTTGCCGCCCCCGTGCCGGGCGTGCGCGCCGGGCGCGTGGCTGCCGTCTCGCGCTTCGACCCGGGCCTTTCCACCGAACAGGCCGCCCTGCTGGCCGAAACCGCGCTGACCGGCCCCACCGAACGCGCCGCCCTGCGACAGGCCATCCGGCAGGCGGTGGTCGGGGCCGGCTATCCCCTTCACCGGGTGATCTTGCTGCCACCCAAAACCATCCAGTTCACCCCCAGCGGCAAACTCAAGCGGCTGGAACTCAGGGCGCGCCTGCTGGCGGGCGAGTTTGGCGATGATTGACTTTGCCCTGTTGGGGCACCCGGCAGGCCTGGCCCATCTGGCCCGCGCCGCCGCCGGCTGGCTACCGGACCTCGACCCGGCTGCGCTGGCCGGGGAGAGCGCCGCGCTGGTGGAACTGTTCGAGCGCACGCCCACCTTTGCCGCGCCGGAGGAACTGGTCGTGTCGCTGCCCGGCCGGCCGGCGCTGCGCGGCCAGCTCATCATCTGCACCTTTTTGCCGCAGCGGGCAGATTCAGCGCCGGGCATGCTGGCCGCCGCCGGCCGCACCCGCGACGGCCTGCAACTGGCGCGCGAGGCCGGCGCGCGCGTGGTCGGGCTGGGCGGCTTCACCTCCATAGTGGCCGCGTCCCGGGGCGAGGCCCTGGCCCGCGAATTCGGCCTGCAGTTGACCTCCGGCCACGCCCTCACC
>CAYZNA010000401.1:0-3609 GCA_964478665.1 uncultured Anaerolineales bacterium | reverse complement strand
GAGCAGCCCCTGCGCGCGGCGGTGGCGTTTCTGGAGCAGGGCGGCTTTCGCTACGCCATTGTCGGTGGGGTGGCGCTCTCTCAGTGGGGAGTGATCCGCGCCACCTACGATGTAGACATCAAAGTCCTCGTCCCCGACGTGGACTACCCCGCCGCCCGCGCCGCGCTGCGCGCCGCTTTTCCTGATCGCGCCCGTGCCCACGTCCCGGAAAACCCCTTCATCGTCGCCGTGAACATTGGCGAGGTGATCGTGGACTTCCTGCTGGCCCTGCCCGGCTACGAGGAGAACATCATCCACCGCGCCGTGCGGCGCGACCTGAACGGCTTTGCGGCCTGGATTTGCTCGGCGGAAGACCTCATCATCCAGAAAGTCACCGCCGGGCGCGAAAGGGACTGGCCGGACGTGGAGGCGCTGCTCATCGAGCAGCGCGACAGGCTGGACCGCGCCTACCTCGACGACTGGCTGGCGCAGTTTGCCGAGGCGCTGGACCGGCCGGAATTGCTCACCAGATACCGGCAGTTAGGGGAACGGGTGGACGCCCTGCGCTGAATGCGGCCGGGTGTCAGGGCAGCGGCAGGTTGAACGTTCGCACCAGAAACACCGCCATCTGCGCGCGCGTCACCCGGTTCTCCGGGCAATACAGGCCGGCGGACGGCGGAAAGGCGTTATAATGGGAGCACGACTCTGGCCGGAAACCAGTTGCGAATGACCACAGGTGCATTATGAGCGCAATAACCACCCAAATCGGCCCGGACTTTGTTCTGACCATCCCCGATTCGTTTCGGCGGCTGTTCCCTGCCGGACAGGAGGTTGCCCTCAGCGCCGACCCGCAGGGCCGGCTGATTGTCACGCCCGTCGAGCAGATTCGGGCGCTGCTGATGGAAACCTTCGGCATGTGGGCCGACCGCACCGACCTGCCTGCCGATGGGGTGGCTTTTGTGGACGAGATTCGGCGCGGGCGACGGCTGAGTGAGTTTGAGCGGTGGGCCGATGAAGCTGATTGATACTGACGTTGCGATAGACCACTTCCACGGTCATCGCGCGGCTCTGGAAACCTTCGCTGCCGTTCTGGCCTCCGGCGAAACGCTGGTAGACCACTCGTCTCCAGAAGCGTATCCGGGCCTTGTAGACTTCCCGAAAGCACATAGCGTTCGGGAGGTTTTGCGTTACGGCAGCGGCAGGTTGAACGTTCGCACCAGAAACACCGCCATCTGATCGCGCGTCACCCGGTTCTCCGGGCAGTACAGACCGGCGGCGCAGCCGGAAGTGATGCCCTCGGCCGCCAGTTGTTCGATCCACGCCGCCGCCCAGTGGGTGAGGGGCACGTCGGAGAAAACGGCCCCGGTAGGAGGGGGCGGCACATGGGCCGCCCCGTACAGGCCGCGCAGCAGAAAGACGGCCATCTGCGCCCGCGTGACGGCGGATTCAGGGCAGTACAGGCCGGCGGCGCAGCCGGAGGTGATGCCCTCGGCGGCCAGTTGCTCGATCCAACCGGCGGCCCAGTGGGCGACGGGCACGTCGGAGAAAACCGCCCCGGTAGCCGCGGGCGGGGTGTAGGCCGCCCCGAAGGTGCCGCGCAGCAGAAAGACCGCCATCTGGGCGCGGGTGACCGGGCTGGCCGGGCAATATAGCGGCGGGGCAACCGAGCAACCGCCGGTGATGCCGCTGGCAAACAGGGCCTCCACATAGGTGTAGGCCCAATGGGAGGGGGGAACGTCGTCGAAGGTCTGGGAGGTGCTGTATGCCCCCGGCGGGCCGGAGGCCGCCCGGGGCTGGCCGGCCCGGTCCACCGGGACGGCGTTGCTCGGCTCGCCCGGCGGCACCGGCGGCGGGGAGGGGGCGTCAGCCCAGTCGAAATCGGGGATGGTGTAGGTGGTGGCGGTGAAGACGTTGCCCCCGGCCAGCGGGCGGAAGTTGCCGTTCTGCGGGTCTTTCAGTTGCGGCTGAAACTGGTTGATGGTGTTGTCCGCCCGTAGCTGCGCCGCGTTGCAGGTGGGGTTGGAGTCCTGGCAGCCCTGCGAGGCGTCTTCGATGCCCAGCGGATGGTCGGGCGGGCCGTTCCAGATCAGGTTGCCGCGCATCTGCAGGTTGGTGTCGGTGCGGGCCGGGGAGGGGATGTTGGACCCCGCCGAGGGCGTGCGCGGGCCGTAGATGGCGAAGTGCTGCCACTGGCTCTGGTAGCCGGGCGGGTTGTACACGATGTTGTTGTAGATGAACACGTTTCGATTCGGGATCGGCTCATCGCTGCCGACCACGGACGTGCCCCACCCGCCCGCGAGGCGGTTGGCCTCGCAGCGGGCTGTGTCGCCATCGCAACTGCGCGCGCCGAACACGACTTCGATGACGTGGCTGCGCTGGCCTACCCGGTACAGGGTGTTGTAGGCCAGCAGGATGTTGTAGCCTCCGTTCACCCCCATCCCGGCCCCTTCGGTGTCGTGGATCAGGTTGTTGACGAACTTGATGTCGTAGGCCTCGTAGTGCAGCCACGGCGAGACCATGTATTCAAAGCCGGTGCCCTGCCCGGCAGTGAAGCCACCGGTGCCGCAGTTGTAGATCTCGTTGCCTTCGATGCGGAAATAGGCCGACCCGCCCTTCAGGTAGATGCACCAGTCGTCGGCGTCGTGCAGACGGTTGCCGGTGATATGCCCGTACTGCACAGCCACGAAATCAATGGCGTTCTCGTAGGTGTCGAAGATATCGCTGTCTTCGATATAAACGTACTGGCTCTGGTTGACTTTGATGGTCTCGTGCGCCTCGTGGCCGCTGCCACCGTCCATCGTGACGCCGCGAATCAACAGGTGGTCACACTGCTCGCAGTGGAAGACGTCGCCGGGCGGGTCGGGGACAATGTTCAGGTCCAGCAGGTAAAAGTAGCGCGTGTCGAATACGTTCAGATCGCCGCCCAGCGTGGCCGTGCCGCGTCCGTCGGCGGCCTGCAACAGGATGGGGTGCTCGTAAGTGCCCCAGCGTGATTCCCAGTACACCGGGATCGAATCTCTCGGGTAAACGCCTCCGGCGAGCAGGATCTGGTAGCCGGTGGCGAGCGGCGTCCCCATCGGAATGCGGTTCCACGCCTCGGCGACGGTGCGCAGCGCCTCCGCGCGGGTGGCGCCGCTGCGGGCGTCGTCCCCATTCACCGGGTCCACCCACAGCGTGAGGAGGTCGGGGTTGCCAATGTCGTAGCTGGCGGGGGCGGGGGCCTGGACAACCGGGCCAGGCGCGGCGCCGGGAGGCGGGTCGGCAGTGGCCAGCGGCCCCGCCGGGGTGGGGCCGGCCGGCGTACCGAGCGGCGCGGAAGCGGTAGCGACCGCCGTGGCCGCGGCCGGGTAGCCAGCGCATGTGGCGAGGGCAAAGGCCAGCAGGCCGGCGAGAGCAGGTTGTCGGGACATGGGCGGCTCCTCCTGATCGGGGCAACAATGGACACGGGTTGGTCGCGAGTGAATTCGGGGCAGTGGTACAATCCCCGCGGATTGTGGGTAGCGGGCGCATCCCCCTGTGCCAGCGGCAGGGGAATGCCGCCCCGCGCACATCGCGATCCGCTGAGTTTAGCAGAATGCTGGCAGCACAGGAGAGGTGATTGCCGGGGCGCGTATATGTCGTTGACGACGA
>CAYZNA010000400.1:0-3622 GCA_964478665.1 uncultured Anaerolineales bacterium | reverse complement strand
ATGCGCGACACCAAAGACCCGGACAAGATTAGCGAGACCGTGCTGATTCTCCAGCCCGGCTTTGGCGGCGTGAACATGGAAGACCTCTCCCAGCCCAAATGCTTCCGCATTCTGGACACCCTGCGGGAGAAGGCCGAGATACCGGTCTGGCACGACGACCAGCAGGGCACCGCCACCGTCACCCTGGCCGGGCTGATCAACGCCCTGAAAGTGGTGGGCAAGAAGATCGCCGACGCGCGCATCGTCTACGTGGGCAGCGGCGCCGCCAACGTGGCCTGCTCGCGCCTGGCATTCGAATACGGCGCCGACCCGGCCCTCACCCTGATGGTGGACAGCCGCGGCATCCTGCACAAGGGCCGGGGCGACCTCGAAAAGCGCAAGCACGAATACGTGGACAAATGGCGCCTGTGCAACATCACCAACGCGGAAGGCCGCACTGGCGGCATCCCGGAGGCCTTAAAGGGCGCCGACGTGGTGGTGGCCCTCTCCACGCCCGGCCCGGACGTGCTACAAAAGGAATGGATCGAGGCCATGGCGCGGGACGCCATCGTATTCGCCTGCGCCAACCCCATCCCGGAAATCTGGCCGTGGGTGGCAAAAGAGGCCGGCGCGGCGGTGGTGGCTACCGGACGCTCCGATTTCCCCAACCAGGTCAACAACTCGTTGGGGTTCCCCGGCATCTTCCGCGGGGCGCTGGACGTGCGCGCCAGCACCATCACCGACGAGATGTGCATCGCCGCCGCCGAGTCGCTGGCCGGCATGGCGGCGGAAAAGGGCCTCTCCCCGGAGTACCTGCTGCCTACCATGGACGAGTGGGAGGTCTTCCCCTGCGAGGCGGTGGCGGTAGCCATGAAGGCCATTGAGCAGGGCGTGGCCCGCATCACCACCACCCCCGACGAAGAGTTCGAGCGTGCCACAGCCATCATCCGCCGCTCGCGCCAGATGACGCAGTTGATGATGGACGAGGGGCTGATCGAATACAGCGATTGACGCGCGTCGCGTTCAACGTGCAAACGTTCAACGTGCAAACGTTCAACGTGCAAACGTTCAACGTTCAAACGTTCAAACGTTCAACGCACTGGAGGGCAACATGTACGACCTGATTATCATCGGCGGCGGGCCGGCCGGCCTCACGGCAGCCGTCTACGCCGTGCGCAAACGACTGGATGTGCTGATGATCACCAAAGACCTGGGCGGCAAGACCAACTACCGCCTGCAACTGCCCTGGGTCGAGCGGCACCAGATCATCAACGGTGAAGAGGTGGTCAACCGCTTTGCCAGCGAAATTGATTACTTGAGCAGCGTGCGCCTGCTGGACAAAGTGGTGCAGGTGGAAAAACTGGACGACGGCGCCTTCCGGGTGCACACGCGCGGCGAAGAGACCTTCGAGGCTCGCGCCCTGCTGGTTGCCACCGGCGCGCGGGGCCAGTTACTCAACGTGCCCGGAGAGATAGAGTTCATGATGCGCGGGCTGTGCTACTCGGCCATGTCCTACGCCCCGGTGTGCATTGACCGCAACACCGTGGTGATTGGCGAGGGCGAACTGGCGCTGAAGGCGGTGGTCGAACTGGCGCGGGTGGCCGCCCACGTCACGCTGATTGCCGCCACACACGGCGAGCTGGATACCCAGCTGGGGGTGCGCGTACGGGCCATGCCCAATGTGCTGATCCTCGAAGGCTATCAGGTCACCGAAGTGCTGCCGGATCACAACTTCCGCTACGCGCGCGCTTTGATCGTGACTGATGGCGAGGATACCCGCGAGATTCCCATGGACGCCGGCTTCGTGGAGCTGGCCCTGCTGCCCAATGTGAGCATGGTTGAGGGGCTGGTAGACCTGGACGACAACGGCCGGGTGGTCATTGACTCCCACAACCGTACCTCCTGCCCCGGCATTTTCGCTGCCGGCGACGTGAGCAACGTGTACGCCGAACAGGTGCTGATTGCCGTGGGCGAGGGCGCCAAAGCCGCGCTGAGCGCCTATGACTACTTGATGGAGCTGCCGCTGGAGGAGAAGGCCCTCGCCGGCGAGTGGCGCTAGCCCCGGCGCGGAAGTGAAGGTTGCCGAAAACAGGCGTGCGCGGGGGGCGTGCGCCTCCCTGCGCACGCCTGCCTTTCGCGTGCTTCCCTGCGGAGTGGAACCCATGAGTGCGCTTGCGAATGTTCTCGGCTTCGTCATCACGTGGGCTGTGTGGCTGTGGCTGGCCAACCGGCAACTGCCGGTGGCCGCCAGCCTGGCAATCGCCGCCGGCGGCGCGCTGATGCTCATCCCGCTGGTGCTCGCCGGGCGCTGGCTGCTGGACCGCCAGCCGACTGTAGCCCAGGCCAGGCGGGTGACCACCGTGGTGCACTACCTGCTGGCGATCTTTCTGGGATCGGCCGTGCTGGAGGCCACGCGCCTGGGACTGGATTCCCCCGCCTGGCCGATTCCTGTCCCGGCGTGGCTGGGAGTGGTGGTGATGGGCGCGAGCGGGCTGCTGTTGCTGGTGGCGGTGCTCAATCTGGCGGTCAAGGGGCTGGGCGCGCCGTTCGCCATTGCGTTTACGCGCGCGGTGGCCGCCGACTGGCTGTACGCCTGGACGCGCAACCCGCTGGTGATCAGCGCCCTGGCCTTTCTGGTCGGGCTGGGCCTGTGGCTGCGCTCCGGTCTCTTTCTGGTCTGGGTGCTGATTGTGGTCAGTCCGGCGGTGCTGATGATGCTGAGCGTATACGAAGAGCGCGAGCTGGAGATTCGCTTTGGGCAGGCCTATCTGGACTACAAGGCCAGGACGCCGATGTTGTGGCCGCGACGACCGCGCAAGGAATAGAGGCCGGAGTCAGTAGAAGTTGTACAGCGCTTCGTAGTCGCTGGCCCACATGATCAGGTCTATCGTCTGGGGGAGTTCTCCCCGGCGCCACTTCGCAAAGAAATCGGCGGAGGTCAGGCCGTAGAAATCTTCGAGCCGGCGCAGGCCTTCCATGAACGCCTCACGGGTGAGCAGGCCGAAGGCGCCCTCCGCCGATTCCAGGGAGGGCAACGATCCGGCCTCGAGCCAATCCGTGACGTACCGCGGCGATTCAGGTTCTTTCACAAAGACCGGCCAACTGTCCTCGTCAAGCCCGTACACAGCCGGGTCGCGTGCAGAGGCGACGGGCCGGATTACCAACTGCTCCGGTTCCCGGCGCACGGTCACGGTTCCGGCAGTGGGAAAGCCGAACTCTTCCAGCAGTTCTTTCGGCAGTTGCAGCGAGCCGTCTTTGAGGGTGAGAGTCTGAACCATGGCAACCGCACTTCAGTGAGGGTCGAGCGCCATTGTAGCATTCGCGATGATGGGCGGCAAGCTGCGAGCGTGACTTTCGGCACTGCCCGGCCCTCCCCGCGCGGGTGTATCCTCGCCTTGAGGAAGCCCGCAACCTATGGCGAATGGTTCTCGGAGGCGTGACATCCCCGACTCCGTCCTGATCATCGGCGGCGGGTGGGCGGGATGCGCGCCCGCTTCGGTTGCGGCCTGTGCCGGGCAGCCTGCCGCCGGGGGCCATCACCCTGCACGCGCGGGCTGGAAACCCAATGGCGGCGGAGATACGGGGGGTTCCGCCTCCGGCAGGGAGTACACAAAGTCCGGGCAAAAATCCGCGCCGTTGGGCC
>CAYZNA010000399.1:0-3623 GCA_964478665.1 uncultured Anaerolineales bacterium | reverse complement strand
CGTCGGGCTGAACGTCGCCGCCGATTCGCTCATGCAACTCAACCTGGTGGACATTGCCGGCGGGTTCGTGCTGATCTCGGTTGACGACCCCGGCTGCAGCAGTTCCAACAACGAGCAGGACAACCGCTGGTACGCCAGGATGGCCGAGATCCCGGCCCTCGACCCGGCCGGCCTTGACGAGGCGCGCGAGATGACCCGGCGGGCCTTCGAGATTTCCGAGGCCCTCAAAGTCCCGGTGATGATCCGCTCAGTGACCCGGCTGGCGCACATGACCGGCGAGTTGCGCTTGGGGCCGGTGGCAACCGCCCGCCCGCAGCCATATTTCGACAGTTCGCGCCAGTGGTCGCCGTTTCCGCCGCTGGTCCCGCACGGGCGTTTGCAAGCCAAACTGCGCCGAGCGGTGGAGGTGCTGGAGGCCGCCGGCTTTGACCGTTACGAGGGCAACGGTCAAGAGCGACTGGGAGTGGCCGCCGCCGGTTTTGCCTACAACTGTGCCCGTGAGGCGGTAGACCGACTTGGCCTGACCGGGAAGGTTGCCTTGCTGAAGGTGTCCAGTGTCAACCCGCTGCCGCGCAAGGTCATGCGCCAATTCCTGAGCCACGTCGAGCATGTGCTGGTGGTGGAGGACGTGACACCCTATCTCGAAGAGGGCTTGTTGGCCGAAGCGGCGACGATGGGGCGGATCGTGCAAGTGCACGGACGGCGGTCGGGCGCCCTTCCGGGGACCGGGGAAACCATCACGGACGCCGTGATCTGCGCCCTCGCCGAACTTGGGCAGCGCACGTTTCCTAACCTGTTGCCCGCATCGCCGATGGAGAACTTCGGCCCGGAGCGGGAGGCGTTGAGCCGGGAGATCATGCCGTTGATCCCCAGCCGCCAGATCTCCTTCTGCGCTGGCTGTTCGCATCGAGCCACTTACTATGCTCTGGCCGAGGCCCTGGAAAACACCGGGATCAAAGACCCGATTGTGGTGGGCGATATCGGCTGCTACACCCTGGGCTTTTATCCGCCGTTCAATATCTTGCAAACCATGACCTCGATGGGGGCCAGCATGGGCACCGCAGCCGCCCTGGCCCAACTCAATCCCGGTCGTAGAGTGATCGCCGTCATTGGCGATTCCACCATGTACCATGCCGGTCAGCCCGGGCTGCTGCAAATCAGCCACATGCGCCTGCCGGTGTTGGTGCTGGTCATGGACAATTCGGTGACCGGCTCGACCGGCCAGCAACCGCACCCCGGATCATGGCAGCGCGCAGATGAGCGCACCATCGTGCCCATCGAGGAGATCGGCAAAGCCTACGGCATCCCACACGTGCGGGCCGTCGGCTCGTTTCAGTTGAAGCGGCTGACGGTGGCGCTGGAGGAGGCGCTGCGGCTCGACACTCCGGCCATGATCGTCTCGCGCCAGGCGTGCGCGCTCGAGCCGGACGAAATCGGCCGGCGCACCATCATGGCCCGTATTGACCAGGCCCTGTGCGACGGCTGCCTGGCCTGCGTGGACGAGTTCGGCTGCCCGGCCTTTGTCCCGGCGGCCGATGGATCGGGCAAGATTGACGTGGATACGGTGCTATGTAACGGCTGCGCCTCGTGTAAGTTCGTCTGCCCGCAGGGCGCGATCTCGTTCGGGCGAGTGGGGGCGCTTGTGGCATGAGGGCTATATCCCCGGACGAGGGCGAGAAGGGCGGGGGCGAGCCCCGTCCCTACGATCTGATCGTCGCGGGCGTCGGCGGGCAGGGTAGCCTGTTCGCCTCGCAGGTGCTTGCCCAGGCAGCCTTCGAGCAGGGGTTGACCGTCCGGGTCTCGGAGACTTACGGCGTGGCGCAGCGCGGCGGGCCGGTGTTCAGCCAGGTGCGGCTGGGGTACGAGGTGTGCGGGCCGTTGATCCCGCGCGGAGGCTGTCATCTGATTCTCGGGCTGGAGCCCATCGAGGCCCTGCGGCGGGCGGCGGAGTATCTGGCCCCGGGTGGGGCGGTGGTGCTCAACATCCGGGTCAACGCGCCGCTGGAAACCAAGATGGGCAAGCAACCTGACCTCGACCTGCCTACCATCCGCCGCGAACTGGCCCGGCTGGGCGTGGGCGAAGTGCTGGAGGTGGACGCGCTGGCGCTGGCATTGGAGGCCGGCGGGCCGGCTACTCTGAACGTCGTGATGCTGGGCACACTGCTGAACGTGGAGGGTTTCCCACTGACCTATGAGGCGGTGGTCAGGGCGCTGGAGGCGGTCGGCGCGGCCAGGTACATGGAGAACAACCTGAAGTCATTGGCGAGGGGGAGAGAGTTTGGTCTTGAGACGAGCAAGAGCGTCCCGCCCGGTTTGTAACGTGGGCAGACTTCCCACCACCTGGAGCCTTCGGAAGTCTGGACTGGGACTGGTAACCCATGACCATTGACTGGCAGGCCAAATACTCGGAGCGAGCCGCCGGATTGTACGGCTCGATGACGCGCAAGTTGATGCACGTGCTGGCCGACCCGGAGATCATCTCCTTCGGCGGCGGGCTGCCGGCGTGGGACCTGTTCCCGGTGGAGCAGGTGCGAGAGGTGACGAACGACATCCTGCAAACCGACGGCCCCGCCGCGCTGCAATACGGCACCTCGGAGGGCTACGGCCCGCTGCGCGCGCAACTGGTCGAACGCTGCCGGCGGCGTGGATTCAGCCTCGCTTTGGACAACCTGATCGTGGACACCGGCTCGATGCAGGGGATTGACCTGGCAGGCAAACTCTTCCTTGACCCGGGCGACGCGGTCGTGGTGGAAGACCCCACTTTCCTCACCGCACTGCAAGCCTTCAGTTTCTACCGGGCGCGATACCTCACCGTGCCAACCGACGAGGATGGCCTGCGGGTGGACTTGCTCCCTGAGATTCTAGAGCAACACCGGGTCAAGTTCATCTACATCATGCCCACTTTCCAGAACCCGAGCGGGCGGACGCTGAGCCTGGAGCGGCGACGCCTGCTGGTGGAGATTGCCGACCACTACGGGACGCCGATTGTAGAAGATGACTCCTATGGGGAATTGCGCTACAGCGGCGAGCACTTGCCCACCCTCAAGGCGTTGGACCGGAGCGAGTGCGTGATCTACCTCGGCAGTTTCTCTAAGACCCTCAGCCCGGGCCTGCGGGTGGGTTACCTCGTGGGGCCGACGGTCATCATGGAAAAACTGGTGTTCGCCAAGCAGGCCGCCGATCTGCACACCAGTCTGCTGCCACAGCGCATCGCCAGCGAGTTCCTGCGCCGCGACCTGCTAGACCCGCACATTCAGGTCATCATCCAGCACTACCGACGACGGCGGGACGCGATGCTGGCGGCGTTGGATCGTTACTTTCCGCCGGGCATGCGCTGGACCGAGCCGCGGGGCGGCATTTTTCTGTGGGTCACACTGCCGGACGGGATGGATGCGGCGCGGCTTTTCGACGACGCCGTTGCGGAGAAAGTCGTGTTCGTCCCCGGTGGCAACTACTTCGCCAACGGCGGTGGGCAAAACACCATGCGGCTGAATTTCTCGGCCTACCAAGAAAATCGAATCGCCCTGGGCATTGAACGGCTGGCGCGGGTCGTTGAGCGGCATTCGCTCACCGGGTCAGTGCGAAAGTAAAAACGATTCATCGGCCGGCTGGCGGAACTCGCG
>CAYZNA010000398.1:0-3670 GCA_964478665.1 uncultured Anaerolineales bacterium | reverse complement strand
CTCGGGGGTTTTGGTTCGGCCGGGCGGCCCGGGGGTTTTGGTTCGGCCGGGCGGCCCGGGGGTTTTGGTTCGGCCGGGTGGCCCGGGGGGTTTGGTTCGGCCGGGCGGCGCAGGAGTTCGGGAGAGACCCGGCGGTTCATGCGTGGGCTTGTTTTCGGCTTCCGCCGTGGCCGAGGCCTGCTGGCTGCGCAGTCGCTCCTCGTCGGCAAGCACCTGTTGCAGGTCTGGAATGTTCTGCTGGAAGTCGCGGGCCTGCTCGGGCGTCAGCGGTTGGGGGGCCTGAGGGGGCAAGTCCGGCGACAGAATGACGACCTGCTGTTGGTCAGTAAACGTGACCCGGCCAGCCCCGTTAGTCGCCTCACACAGGCCGGTGTAACATACCACCACCATCTGATTGGTCTGCGGGTCAAAAGCGACGCTGATCAACGAGCCGCGCACGGACGCGACCCCTGGCGGAGTGATAACTTCCATGGCGCCGTCCTGGCCCAGTAGGTTGCCCAGCCGCAGGAAGAGTTGACCTGCTGCCAACTGCAGGCGGGTCACCGGGTTGGCGGCGTCCTGGTTCAGTTCCTCGAAGGCGAACATCGTGTTTGGAGCGAGCCGGAGAATGCTTCCCTCAGTGAAGTCAATTCGCGCGCGCCCTTCCGGTCCCGTCTGCACTTCATAGCCACCCTGCAGCGCAGCACCAACCGTGGCGGGAAACCAGGCCGTGTCCGGAGAGGCCCGCATCACCACCTGATTCTCCACCTGGGCAATCACCGCCGCGCGAGGCGCGAGTGTAGGTGAGGACGATGCCACGCCCGAAGGGATCGCGGCGGGAATGGGCGCTATCCGGTTCCCGCAAGAAACAAGCAGAAGGCCACAGACGATCAGTCCGAAGAGAGAGTACAGGCCAGGGCCGCGCCTGGCCGGTGTTAGCAACACATTCTCTTGAGTGACCACAGCCAAACTCTAGTGCGGAAAGCGCCTGCCGGCAATACCCCTGAGGCGCTATGTTCCTTCCAGGAACCGCTTCTGCCACTCGTACAGTTTGAGCATGGCGTCCATGGGGGTCATGCTCTGCAAATCCATCTCGCGCAGTTCCTCCCGCAGCGGGTTGGTCTCCGGGAAGAGGGCCATTTGCCGGGCGGCGTGGGCAAGGGCGGGGCCGGCGGCGCGAGTGCGGCCGCTGGTTTCCTCCAGTTGGGCCATGATCTCTTCGGCGCGATGGACCACCGGTTTGGGCAGCCCGGCCAGTTGGGCCACGTGGATGCCATAGGATTTATCCGCGCCGCCGGGGACGATCTTGTGCAGGAACACCACCGTGCCCCCCTCATCGGCCACCGCCACGTTGTAGTTGCTCACCCCGGGTAACAACCCGGCCAGTTGCACCAGCTCGTGGTAATGGGTGGCGAACAGGGTGCGCGAACGCAACTTCGGGTGGTTGTGAATGTACTCCACAATGGCCCATGCCAGCGAGACCCCATCGTAGGTGCTGGTGCCGCGCCCGATCTCGTCCAGCACCAGCAGGCTGCGCGGGGTGGCGTGGTGCAGGATGTTGGCCGTCTCCACCATCTCCACCATGAAGGTGGATTGCCCGGCGTGCAGCTCGTCCTGGGCGCCGATGCGGGTGAAGATGCGGTCCACCAGCCCGAGCCGGGCGGAGGCGGCGGGGACGAAACTGCCCATCTGGGCCATCAGCGTGATCAGGGCCGTTTGCCGCAGGAAGGTGGAGTTATGGTTCACAAGACCGTTGGCGACAAACGAGTGATTCTCGGCAACCGAGAGATCGAACACTTCTGCTTCGCCGGATGTTATCTCTGCAACCGCGTCGTAGAAATAGCGCCGATCCGCCAGAGTCTGGAGTTCCGGGTACGGCACGCCGTTGTGATCACAATAGGCCAGCAACTCGTCGAATTTGAAGTACGAGACGTTCCGACCGGACGGCAGGTAGGTGTAGAAAATCGAGTTGATGGACTTGTCGTGCTTGAGCGCAACCGGCTTGTCGGGGGTCGCCACGATGCGGGCCTGCACCTGTTTGAGCGCGGGCGCGAGGTAGGGGATGCCGCCCACGTTCGGCATCCGCAGCGAAGATACCCGCTGCTGCCCGGCCTGTTTGCGCGGCAGGCGGAAGCCGATTTCCCGATAGAACGCCAGCACCTCGGCTCCGTAGATTGTCACCAGATAATTGGGGTGTACGGAACGCACACCTTTCTTGGTTTGCAGCGAAGACACAATCCCGAAGTTGAGGAGCAGGGTGTGCACCTGCCTCGCCAGCACAGCCGAAGATGTGGAAAGTGAAACGTTGCCTTTGCCATCAGCCGTTCCGTCGGCATCAAACAACCCCTGGAGAAAAGCGCGAATGACTGCTCTGGGCGCACCGAGAATGCATGGCAGGATGCTCTTGCCGATGGCTGTGACGTATCCCAACCCAAGTTCCTCAAAGAAAAGCCGAATCTGACGGCTGCTGACGCGATAGTCGTAGTGTCGGGATTTCGCCAGAGGGCGGACGGTGTATCTGAATTGCTCCTCTATGATCCGTTCGAACTCTCGCCCGATAAACTCATCTCCGGCGGTCAGAGCCAGTGACCCCCGTTCCCGCAGCGTGCCGTCGCCGACGAGCAGCCCCATGACGTAGGCCAGATCGGGCGTGAGACGGGTGGGCAGCGGGTAGAATTTCAAGTTGGTCCGGGGCCGGAGGCCGGCAGCCCGGGGCATCTCAATGGCTTCCCGATCACCCCACAGGTCAATGCGCCGGTCAATGGCAACGTAGTCATCGCGACCGATTTCGGCGAGGGCCTTCCAGCCTTCTTCACCGGATGGCTGCCGCGCCCAGACCCGGTGCTCCGGCGTGCCTTCGATCTCATACCCCAATCGCATGCGGATGCGCACGGTCTCGCGCCGCCCCCCCGCGTAGAAATGGGTGGCACGGGCCCATCCATCCAGCCCTTTGACTCGAACCGCGATGGGCCGGAAGGTATCTACCTCGACCTCGCCGGGGTTCAAGCAGGCAATCGGCACAAGGCCGGCGTCGGTGAATACCAGAGTGTCGCCGGTCACGCATTTGCCGCTCATATTCGGCCCGGTGATCACCCGCACCCGCTCCTCCGGCTGGAAGATGATGTCATTGGGCACAAAGCGCTCCCCGGCCGGCATGAAGTGCTCCACCACCGGGTGGCGCCCCTCGTGGATTTCCAGCACGTCCTCGTCCACCAGCGCGGGGCGGACGTAGCCCTCGCGGGCAGCGACCTCGGCCAGGGCGGCCAGCACGTCCAGCCGGGCGAGGGCGCGGGCCGCGCCCAGCAGGTGCGCGGCGTGGGCAGCGATGGCCGCCAGCAACTCGGCGAACAGTCGCCGCTCGATCTCCAGAATGCGCTCCTCGGCGTTGAGCACCAGAGTCTCGTATTCTTTCAATTCCGGCGTGATGTAGCGCTCGGCGTTGACCAGGGTTTGCTTGCGGATGTACTCCGGCGGGGCCTCCTTCGCGTTGGCGCGGGTCAGCTCGAGGTAGTAGCCAAACACCTTGTTGTAGCCCACTTTGAGTGACTTGATGCCGGTGCGCCGGCGCTCGACCGCCTCCAGCCCGGCGATCCACTCGCGGGCGCCCTTCGAGGCCGCCACCACCCCGTCCAGCTCTGCGGAATAGCCGGGGCGGATGGCGCCCGGTTTGTTGAGCACGGCCGGCGGCTCG
>CAYZNA010000397.1:0-3670 GCA_964478665.1 uncultured Anaerolineales bacterium | reverse complement strand
CGGGCTTGTTCGACCGACTGGCGGCGCAGGGCCGGGGCGAGGATGTTGCGCTGCAGAGCCGGCCTCCTGCGCCGCCAGCTCCAGCCCGTCGCCCGGCATGGGCCACAGGAAGCTGCGCAGGCCGGGATGAATCCCCGGGGCGGCGCGCCGCAACAGCAGGGCGGTCAGTATGCCCAGAGCGGCCGCGAGGCCGGGGGGCCAGAGGCTGGCTTCCAGAAAGGGCGCCAGAAAGGTGAGCAGCATGAAACCGGCGCAGGCCAGCAGCGCGCCCTGCAAAGCGCGCCAGGCGCCCGGGCGCACCAGCCCCAGGCGCACGGCGCGGCGCATGCGCGCGTAGCGGGTGAGCAGCGCGCCCGGCGCCGCCAGGGGCAGCAAGACAACCCAGAGTGGTGCGATCCGCGTCAGTAGAGCAAGCACAGAGCTGTATCCGCAGGGGAGGGAACGCCGCAGGCCCAATTATAGCGATTTCTGGCGCGGGCAACTGCCGTTTGCCTGCGGCCTTTCCCCTGAAGTTGACAGCACCTTGCCACTGTGCTATTCTGCTAGCGGGTTGACCGTTGGCCGGGTTTTGCCCGGCCCTGCGTACCTGCGAGGCAGGTGGTCGCAGACCGACTTCAACGCCCCGGCTGCCCGAAGGGGATCCTGATGACCAGCCGTCCACTCCGCCTCGCCACCCTTGCCGCCTTTGTCGTTGCCCTGTGCCTCGTACTGGCCGCCGCCCCCGACCCGGCCTCCGCCCGCCTCAAGCCATTTGTTCCTGCCCGCGCTATCCCTGCCAGCGCCACCCTCCCGGCCCCGAATGCCGCCACCGCTCTGCCGGGTGTGGACCACAGCGCCGCTGTGTGGGGTGACTACGATAACGACGGCGAGCTCGATATCCTGCTCGCAGGGTGCACCGACTCTGGCAGCATAGCCGGCATCTACCGCAACGATGGCGGTGCTTTCACCGATATCGGCGCCGGGTTGCCCGGCGCGTGCGACGGTTCCGCTGCGTGGGGCGATTACGACAACGACGGCGATCTGGATTTTGCCCTCGCCGGCAGTGACGCCGGGCGGTTTAGCGCCATTTATCGCAATGACGGCGGCACATTTACCGATATCCAGGCCGGGCTGCCGGGCACGACGACAGGCGCAGTAGAGTGGGGCGACTACGACAACGATGGCGACCTCGACATTGTCCTCACTGGCGCAGGTCATGGGTACTCCGACAATGCCCGCGTCTACCGCAACGATGGCGGTGGCGCGTTCACTGAAATCGTTGGCGGTCTGACCGCGGTGCAGGAAAGCTCTACCGCATGGGGAGATTACGACAATGACGCCGATCTCGACCTTCTACTCACCGGCATCAATTACAGCGGCGTTTTGCCGGTGCTCGTCGCCAGCGTGTACAGCAACAATTCCACGACTCCCAACACCGCCCCCTCCGCCCCCTCCGGCCTCGCCGTCGCCGCCATCTCCGGCGATACCGTCACCCTCACGTGGGACCCCGCCTCCGACGCCGAAACCCCACCCCCCGGCCCCCCCTCCCACCCGCCCCGTGGCACCCCCCCCCGCGGAAGCCACGCGCCCGCCCCCCCCCCCGACGCCCTCACCGGCCAGCGCCGCCTGCCCGCCCCCGGCAACGCCGGACAGGGCCTATCTGCCACCCTCCACATTTACAACCCCGTCCCCGGCACAACCTACTACTGGAGCGTACAGGCCATAGACAGCGCCTTTGCCGGTTCCCCCTTCGCCGCCGAAGGCACGTTCACCATTGCGGTCCAGTCAGACACGCCGACTCCATTCCCGACTGCCACCTTTACCCCCACTCGCACGCCCACCTCTACCCGCACTCCCACCCGCACTACTACCCCCCCCCGTACTCCCACCGTTACCCGCACCCCCACTCGCACCCCGCCCGTGCTGCCCACCACCCCCCCGCCCCCCACCCCCACTTTCACCCCAACTGCCAGCAGCCAGCCGCCAACCGCCACCCCCACCCCACCCGGTCCCGGCTCCTACGACGACGCCGACCCCAACATCGCTTATTCCGGTGGGTGGACCATCCAGCTCAAGCGCACGGCTTACCGGGGGAGTTACCACCTCTCCACCGGGCGCGGCGATGCAGCCAGCTTCACTTATCGGGGCGGGGGGGCCAACTACGTTTTCTGCGCCGGGCCGGACCGGGGCGTGGCCGAAGTGTTGCTGGACGGGGTGCGCGTGGGATTGGTGGACAACTACGCCCCGCGCCCGCGCTGCCGCCAGACTTTTGCTTTCGGCAACGTTCCCCCTGGCGTGCACACGCTGCAGGTGCGCGCCACCGGCCTGCGCAACCCGCGCTCCGGCGGCATCGGCGTCTCGCTGGATGCACTGGTTATTCTCGCCGGACCATAAGAAGACCGGTCGGGTTCCTGAAACCCGACCGGTCACTGTGCGCGGCCGCTGGCGCCGGCGGACGCGGACCTGGATTGAGCCTGCCGGGGGAGCACCCCGGGGACTGGAGGGTCAGGCGCGGCAGTCCCCCGCCGGCGGGCGCGGGGTCAGGCGCAGCAGCACGGCGCGGTGGTCGGAGTGCGGGCCGCCGGGGGCGTCCACGTGGCGGGCTTCCAGCACTCCCCAACTTGACTGGTTGGCGCGCAGGAAAATGTAGTCCAGCCGCCGGGCGCGCAGGCGGGCGCCCCACGGCCAGCGCAGCTCGTGGGTCACAGCCGTGGCCGCGGGATGCAGTTGGCGGAAGGGGTCCAGCCAGGCGGCGCGGGCGCGGACCATGCGGGCCGATCCCTCCCGGCTGTTGAAGTCCCCGCCGATCAGAGCCGGACAGCCGGCCGGGGCTTCCGCCACCCAGTCTTGCAGGCGCCGCAACTGGGCCGCGTTCTGGCGCGGCAGCAGCCCCAGGTGCACCGAGATGGCCCGCAGCTTGCCGTACGGGGTGTCCAGCAGCGCGCTGAGCGCCAGCCGGCGCACGAAGGGGTTGGCGCGGGAGGCCAGTTGGCGCAGATCGGGCGCGCTGAGCGGGAAGCGGCTGAGCACTGCCAGCCCCTCTTCAAAGCCAATGGCGGTCTCGTGGCCGTTGGCGCGCGAATACACGGCCCCCATGCCCAGCCGGGATGCCAACCACTCGGCGGCGCGCAGGCCGGGGGTGCGGGCCACTTCTTGCAGCAGCACAATGTCGGCGCCTTCGGCCTGCGCCAGGCGGGCGAAGGCCTCCAGGCGCTGGGGCAGGCGGCGGTAGCGCGGCCAGTCGTGCCACAGGTTGGCGCTCAGCACGGTCAGGGCGGCGCCGGGCGCGACGCCAGGGGCGGAGGGCAGGGAGCGCAGGTGCAGGCGCCCGGCCGGCTCCGCCACTGCCAGGGTGCGGCCAGCGATGGGGCGCAGGCCGCGCAGGGCGGGCCAGGCCAGCAGCCGGCGCCCGAGGGGCCGCAGTCGCCGCAGCGGAAAGGGGCGACCGGGCGGCCGCGGGTCTACATACGTGTGGCTGGAGTCAGGCAAAAGAAGGGTTCAGCCGGTTTTGCGCCGCGCGTCCCGCGCCGCTCGCATGCCGGCCAGAAACTCCGGCACAATGCGGTCAGGGAAGCGCGGCCAGGTGAGGGCAATGGCGGCGGCGATCCACGCTACCAGCCACAGCCCCAGCCCCGGCGCGCCCTTCTCCGAGGAAGTCCAGCATCATGCCCACCGCGGCGATGGCGCCCAA
>CAYZNA010000396.1:0-3675 GCA_964478665.1 uncultured Anaerolineales bacterium | reverse complement strand
ATTCGCGCCTGCCAGTCGGCGCGGTCCTTGTCGGCGCGCTGATTGAAATCCTCCAGCCGCCGATCCCAACGCTGGCGGTCCTTCTCTGCTTCCCGGCGATATTGCTCCGCATCTCGCCGCATCTCGCGCAGGATCATCTCTGTGCTGGTCATAAACCGGCCAAAGATCGCCTCCAGCCGGTCAATGTGTTCTTCGGTATCTTCCACACGTTCTTCAAGATTGAACATGGCTGGCCTCCTTTCCCCACAACTTTTAGCCGGGCGGATTGTACCGCACTATGGGAAAACGGGGAACTGCTCCTGAAAGTGAACGTCCACGGCGGCCAGACCTCACAGGTCTCTGAAGACCTGTGAGGTCTGACTCTGACGGCGCTGATTTCAGCGCCAGCGGCGATTCAAACGATTGCCCCGCGCCAGCCAACAAACGGAGGGCGCGGGGCTTTTCGATATTCGACCGGCGCAGTCTGCCCGCGCCGGTCAGGAACGGGCCGTGCCAGCCTTCTCTGGCGCGCTGCCGTCCATGGACGGGCAGCATTCTGCCATCGGGTGAAGGTGTAGAGGTCGTCCGTGGCGCTGTCTCCAGCTGTCTCCAGAGGAAGCAATCATTGGGGTTCTGCGGCCACCTCTCAAGCCGCCGAACGCAGGGCGGAAACCTGCTCCCGGTTCAGCACCTCCATGGCCTCCTCTCCCATCCCGACGGCGTAAATGCCCTGCTTTGTGAGATAGGCTACCAGACTTTCGGGGAGGTACAACGAGGAGAACACCGGGACGGTCGGCCGGCCCTTGTACTCTGGAAAGTACTGAAAGAACTCGCCACTTTGCAGGAACTCCACAAACTTCTGAGCATACTCGGGCCGGGCAGTGGCTTTGGACTCGTTCAGCAAAACTGCCCGGTCGCCGGCGTAAATCGCGTCAAATTCGCGGCTCCGGCCGGTGATAGCGTGACGCCTTTCAGCGCGCGCGGTGAAGGATTGCAACGCGCCGCAACCCAGCTCTTCGCCCGCCAGACGACGCAAACTGGGCGAAATAATGTCTTCCACCAATGTGCCAATCCGGTTGGAAATATCGCCCAGTTGCCGGGCCAGTTCGCCGCGCGCCTGCCGGTCTTCCTTGCGGTCCTTGTCGGCGCGCGCCTGCCAGTCGGCGCGGTCCTTGTCGGCCTTCCGGTCGGAATCTTCCATTCGCGCCCGCCAGTCGGCGCGGTCCTTGTCGGCGCGCTGATTGAACTCCTCAAGCCGCCGATCCCAACGCTGGCGGTCGTTGTCGGCGCGCTGATTGAACTCCTCCAGCCGCCGATCCCAACGCTGGCGCTCCTTCTCTGCTTCCCGGCGATATTGCTCCGCATCTCGCCGCATCTCGCGCAGGATTATCTCTGTGCTTTTTTTTTTTTTAATGATACGGCGACCACCGAGATCTACACGATCTTCGGTATCTTCCACACGCTCTTCAAGATCAAACATAATTGGCCTCCTTGCCGCACTGTTCCGGCGTTACGTGGACGTATCCACCTGCCCCCAGCCGACCGCCGGGAGCGGCACTTGCTCCCCGGGCGGGATTGCGATACCGCCGAGAGGCTTTTCGACAACCAGACGAACAGGTCTTTGAACGCCAGCCCGCGCAGCAACAGCGGGGGGCGTTCCGGCGGGCAAAAACGGGCCAGCGTCTGCAGGTTGGCCCCTTCCACGCCCACGCCGTACACCGAGACGCCCTTGCGCGTCTCTTCCTGCCGGGCCTGCTCGGCGGCGGTTTCCCACGTATCGGTCGGTTCGCCGTCGGTCATCAAAAACAGCCACGGGCGAAAGTAATCCACGCCGTTGCGCTTGTAGGTCTCTTTGCGTTCGCGCAGCAAGGTGAGGGCCTGCTGAACGGCCTGCCCCATCGGTGTTCCTCCGCTGGCGCTGAGAGCCGGCGGCTGAAACTGGTCGGCGGTCACAAAGTCGGCGGTCTGCACCGCGCCGCCGAACGTGACCAGCGCCACCTCCACCCGCAGCGAGGCCAGCGGGTCGCCCTTCAGCGCTTTGTCGAACTCCCGCAGGCCTTCGTTCAGTTCGGCAATTTTGTCGCCGGACATAGACCCGGAAGTGTCCAGCGCCAGCGCCACCGCGCAGCGCGGTTCGGGGTTGTCGGCGAATTCGGTCTGTTCCAGCAAGGACTGTGCCATGATGACCTCCTGTGATGGTTTCACGAGTCGGGCGTTGTTGCGGTATTGGCGCTGCCCGCGTGCCGTGGATTGTACCGCACTTCTCACCAGAGGGGAAACGGCCTCCACCCCGGCCTCTTGTGCTACAATCCGCCTTACTTCACACAGCCCACTGTGGCGCCCGCATCCATACCCATCTGCGGCCTGCGCTGCGGCGCCCGGCGGGCCGGGGCCGGGGCGCTGGTGAGGCGCGTGCTCGGAGAGGCGCTTATTTAGCAGGAGACGAAATCACATGAGGCAATTGACCCGTATCACCCTCAATCCCGCAGTGATGGGCGGCAAGCCCTGCATTCGCGGGCTGCGAGTTACAGTTGGGACTGTTGTCGGGCTTGTCGCTACCGGGCATTCCACGCAGCAGATTCTGGATCTGTACCCGTACCTGGAGAAGGAAGACATCGCCGATGCTCTCGCCTACGCAGCATGGCGGGCCGAGGAGATCGAAGTTCCTCTCGTCTACGCATGAAACTCCTCGTTGACATGAACCTCTCGCCCGCGTGGCTCCCGGTGCTGGAGAGCCACGGATGGCAGACACGCCACTGGTCACAGGTGGGCGACCCGCGGTCAACCGATGAGGAGATCATGCGCTGGGCGCACGAGAATGGCTACGTCATCTTCACGCACGACCTCGATTTCGGGGCGCTGCTGGCTGTCACACGTGCGGCCGGGCCGAGCGTTATTCAAGTGCGCACCCAGGATGTTGCCCCCGAGGCCATTGAGTCGCTGGTCGTCGAGGTGCTTAATCGGCACGGCCTGCTGCTCGAAGAGGGCGCGCTCCTCGTGGTGGATGAGGCAAAGTCAAGAGTGCGGATTCTGCCGCTGGTCCGTTGATTGAGTGCCTGTGCTACGGAGACCCTCATGCATGTGACTCTCACCTTGAACGGTCAACGCCGGCGGCTCGAGTGCCACCCCGGCGACTCCCTCATGTCCGCCCTGCGCCGCGCCGGCTGCTGGAGCGTGAAGCACGGCTGCGAGACCGGCGAGTGCGGCAACTGCTCCGCCCTGCTGGACGGTCAACTCGTGCCTACCTGCGTGCTGCTGGCTGCGCAGGCGGAGGGCCGCTCGGTCGTCACCGTGGAAGCGCTGGCCGCCGGGCAGGAACTGCACCCCATCCAGCAGGCGCTTGTGGAGACCGGGGCGGTGCAGTGCGGCTACTGCACCCCGGCCATGATCCTGGCGACGAAGGCGTTGCTGGAGGCCGAACCGCGCCCCACCGAGGCCGAGGCCCGCGAAGCGCTGAGCGCCGTGCTCTGCCGCTGCACCGGCTACAAGAAACCGGTGGAGGCGATGCTGCGCGCGGCGGCGTTGCTGCGCGGGGAGGCCGTTCCTGCTGTGGAGGGACCCGGCCTGCCCTTCGAGGCCGTGTTCGGGCGCGGGAGAGATGGCATGGGGATGCCATCTCTACGGGGGGGGACGTCGGGGCGACCGGGCCGGTCGCCCTTACCCGGCCCGGAGCCGCCCGGCGGCCCCGGCGGCGGT
>CAYZNA010000395.1:0-3680 GCA_964478665.1 uncultured Anaerolineales bacterium | reverse complement strand
CACCCCGCCGCCGCGCAACCCCAGGGTCAGAGCGGCGCCGATCGCACCGATCAGGGCGGTGAGCAGCGGCCACCCGAAAAACAACAACGGGATCAGCAGCGAGGCCCGTTCACGCCGCCAGCGCCGGTAGCTGACCACCACTCCCGGCAGCAGCAGCAAACTTGCCCCGAGCAGGTTGGCCGCCGTCCCACTCGCCACGCCCAGCAGGTGCAGTTCGCCGGCCCACGCGCCCCTGCCCGGCCCGGTCCCCGAGAGCGCCGCCGCCAGCACGCTCACGCTCCCGACTTTGGCCTGATACGTGTTGGGGAAAGGTCCGCTCCCGTAGCGCAGATTGAAATAGAAATACGGCGAGAGCAGCGCCAGCCAGATCGCCGCCTCCGCCAGAACCCTGCCGGCGCGCACGCTGCGCCCGCTCACCAGCACGTCATCCAGCCAGCACGCCCCGAGCAGTACTGCTCCCTCCGGGCGCGCCAGTGTAGCCAGTGCGCACACTCCTGCCCGCGCCACCCGCCACTGTACGGGCGACCCGGCGGGTCGCCCCTGGCCCACCCGCTGATGGGCCAGCACCGCCGCGAGCAGCAGGCACAGGAACAACGGCGACTCCATCCCGGAGAGCGCGGCGTGCACCACCCCTGGCGCGCCCGCCACCAGCCCGGCCGCCAGCGCCGCCCTGTACGGGCGACCCGCCGGGTCGCCCCTGGCCCCGGCCGACTCGCCCGGTGAGCCACACGGCTCCCACCGTCAATCCCAACCCGAGCAGCTTCACGGCCGGGACCAACCAGGTTAGCGGCAGCGTGCTGAGCGGCACGAGCAGCAACGTCCACAGCGGCGAGGTCGAACCGGCGACCGGATGGCCGCAGTTGAAGGCAAAGCCGCAACCCCGCGCCAGATTGCGGGCGAAAGTCAGATGAATCCACGCGTCGTCCAGAGGGAAACCCGCTTCCCCGGCCACCCTCCATTCGCGCCAGAAATACAGGCCCCCCAGCAGCACGGCCAGTAGCGGCGGCCCCCATGCCCCACCGCCCCACCGCCTCAGCGCGGTCCCTGCTGCGCCCGCTGCTGACCCATTCATTCTGGCGCAGGAGCGGGAAGGCCCCGTTCGGCTCCCGGGTCGGGCGAGGTTCCGGGCTTGCGGGCGATCAGATACAGATGGGGCGCCACCCCGGCCAGCAGCCCGACGCCGGCGGCCAACGCCCCCAGCTCCCACGCAGCCGCCAGCAGCAGGTTGGGCCGGGGCAGCAGCGAACGAAACACGTGGGCAGCCGCGCCGGGCGCGTCCAGCGGAATCACAAACTGCGGGTAGCGCGCCAGCGGGAAAGGGGCAAACTGCCCGGTCAGGGACAGCCCGGCTGCCCACAGCGCGGCGCGATAGGCGCGCGGGGAGGGTAACCGCCGGCGCCGCACTTCGCGCCCCCAACTTGCCGCCCACGCGCGCAGCGAGTCGCGTTCGCCGCCGGCCAGCACGGCCGCAGCCACCAGCAACGCGCGGTATGGGGCCAGGCGCAGCCACGGAGTCGCGACGGCCAGGCACAGCACCCCGCGCGGCCGCAGCGCTGCCGCCGCACGCGCCCGCGGCGGTGCGAGGGGCAACGTCGCCCACTCACAGAGCTGATAAAGAATCAGCAGGTCAAACGCCCCAGGGGGCAGGTCGGACGGCTCGGACAGGGGCAGCGCGGGAACGCCGCCGCGCGCGAGGGCGGCGGCCAGCGCCGGGTCGGCGGCAAAGGCGGTCAGGCGGGCGGTAAGGGCCGCCACGGGCCGGCTAATCTGGTCCCAGCGCGAGAGGACGGTCCCCACGCGGGAATCCGGCCCCACGCCGAGCAGCGTAGCCAGCACGCCTTCGGCCTCCCCCGGTTCGCCAGGGAGGGGGTCAGGGCCAGGCGGAGCGCCGGGACCGGCCCCTATGAGATGGTGGGAATCTGCTCGGCCAGCCACAGGCGGAAGCGGAACTTGCGCGGGGAGTCATCGCCTTTGACCATGGCGCGGGCGCGGGCGAACGGGCGGGAGCGGAGCAAATCGCGAGGGCGCAGGGTGACCGCCAGCGCGCCCTCGTAGCCCAACTGGCGGGCAAGGGCAACCGCGCGCCGGTCGTAGTCGCCATAAGGATAGGCCAGCCAGCGCGGGAGGTGGCCCAGATGATTGGCCAGGTGGTTGCGCGAAAGGGTAAGCTCGCGCTCGATGGGTTCGAGGCCCAGGCGCGAGAGGCGCGGGTGGGAGAAGGTGTGCGAGCCGAAGGTGAAGCCGCGCCCTTGCAGCTCTTTGATCTGCGCCCAGGTGAGCAGCGGGCGGCGCGGCATGGCCGGGTCCCAGTCCAGCTCGCCGCCCACCCGCCCGGCCACGAGGAACAGGGTGGCCGGGAAACGGTATTTTTCCAGCAGCGGCGCGCCGTAGGTGTAGAAATCCGCTGTGCCGGCGTCGAAGGTGAGGACCGCCGGCGTCGCGGGCAACGGGTCGGCGCCGAGCAGCGCGTCGAGGGGCAGGCCGGTGTACCCGACGGCCCTCAGCCAGCGGAGCTGGGCCTCGAATCGCTCGGGGGGGATGGCGTAGCGCGCGGAGGCCGCCGGTTCGGGGCCGGTGCGGAACCAGTGGTAGAGCAGGATGGGGATGGGGGCGGGATTCCGAGTCACAGGTCCTCTGGCTCGAGGCCGGTTGCCTCACGCGCAACGGCGGGCGCCAGCGCCCGCACGTTGCCCGGGCAACAGCTCCCCTGCGGGTTGCGCAGCTCGCAGGCGCACTGGCCGGCCTGCACCCTGGCGAAGTAGTACTTCACCGGGCGCAGCTCGGTGAGCGGCGTGGCCAGCATGGCCTTGAGGGTGAGTGCGTTCACCCGGCGGCCGGGCTGGCCGTTGGTGGGGCGCCGCGGGCACGATTGGAAGGCGGAGGTTGATTGCGGGATCATTTCAGGCGGGCCGGACTCCGGCCTCGATGCCGCGCGCGTATTCGTAGCTGGCGGTGAGGCGAAAAAGCGGGTACAGCGCCCGGCGCAGGGGATAGGCGCTTTGCAGCCGGGCCAGCCCCCACTCAAGCGCGCGCACCGCAAGCGGAGCCGCGCACAGGGCAAGCCACAGGGCGCGGCGGGCAGCCTTGCGCGGGGGCAACTGGAAAACCGAACCGGTCACGACGTCAAGGGCCCTGGGCGCGGCAATCTGCGGGTGCTTGCGGGCCAGCGCGGCCAGCGCCCGCCCGGCGCTGAACTGGTCTCGCAGGTGAGCGCGATAGTCTTTGAGATGATAATGATAGCCGATGGCCTGCGGCGCGTACACAAAACGCGCCCCGGCCTGCTCCAGCCGCCAGCCCAGGTCCAGGTCCTCCGAGCCATAGGCGCGAAAGCTCTCGTCGTAGGGGCCGTGCTGCTGAAACAGCGCGCGCGGCAGCATGGCGTTGCCGTTCACCGGATGGATGGGCGGGCGGCCTGCGGGGTACTTCTCCGGGCGAGCGTACAGGTCGTATTGCCCCCAACGCTCCAGGTACCAGCGAAAAGCCGCGCCGTGGGGCGGAAGGTCGGGCGGAAACGGCAACGCCCCCAGAGTCACGACCGGCCCTTCTTCCTCCCTCCTGCTTCCTCCCTCCACCGTCCCCCCTCCTTCTTCCTCCTTCCCTCCTTCTTCCTCCTTCCCTCCTTCTTCCTACTTCCCTCCTTCTTCCTCCTTCCTTCTTCCTCCTTCCTCCTTCCTTCTTCC
>CAYZNA010000394.1:0-3683 GCA_964478665.1 uncultured Anaerolineales bacterium | reverse complement strand
CGGCCCTGGGGGCGGGAATGACGGCCCTGGGGGCGGGAATGACGGCCCTGGGGGCGGGAATGACGGCCCTGGGGGCCGCCGGGGGAGTCGGGGGCTGCGCGGGGGTGGATTCCCGTTTTCACGGGAATGACGGCCCTGGAGGGGCGGGGTGGATTCCCGTTTTCACGGGAATGACGGCCCTGAGGGGGCGGGAATGACGCGCCTGACGGGGTCGGCCGGAGGCGGGGAGCTTCATCTTCATCCAGCCGCTGGTGTTGTGGAAATTGGAGAGGGCGCTGCCCGGCGGGTTGATGGCATCCAACGCGGCGGCGGTCTCCGGGTCGAGGCTGCGCTCGAGGATCCCGAGGGCGTCCTCCAGATGGGCCAGGGTGCGCGGGCCGAGGATCGGCGCGGTCACCGCCGGTTGGTCTTTGCACCACAACAGCGCCAGTTGGGAGGCGCTCAGCCCGCGCCCTGCGGCCAGCGCCGCCACTTGCCGCCCGGCCTCCAGCGCCGCCGGCGTGAGGCGCTCCACCGCCCAGCTCCCGATGCGGGCCGCGCGCGAACCCTCCGGCCGGCTGTCTGCGCTGGCGTAGCGCCCGGCCAGCGCCCTGCCCACCACCCGCTCGCTTTCCCCCTGCACGTACATGTCGGCCGTATCCAGGAAATTGATGCCGGCCTCCAGCGCCCGGTGAATGATGGGAACGGCTTCCGCCTCCGGGGTCGGCCCGCCGAAGTTCATGCATCCCAGGCACAGCGGGGAGACTTTGACGCCGGTGCTGCCAAGCAAGCGATATTCCATGATTCTTTTCCTCCGGTAGTTCTCTGCTCGCGGCGCGGCGAGGCCTCACAGGGTCAGCAGCCGGCAGCCGGTTCCGGGTCGGGGTGAGGGATCTCGTCGGCCATGAAGCGGTCGGGGGCGCCCTGAAAGGCGCGCAAGCAGCCGCGGTGGCAGAAGTACACCGTCCGGCCCCGGTACTCGGCGCGGGGCAGGGCGGGAGTGAGGGTCATGTCACCGCCGCAGACGGTCTTTACCATCTCGCCGGGGTTGGTGGGATCGCTCACTCCTCTTTCCTCAGCTCCGCCAGCAGGTCAAGGTCCTTACGCAGGTTGCGCCGGCGGGAAAGCAAGCTGGCAAGGAACAGGCCAATTGCGCCCACGATCACCGCGTAGCCGGCGATCATGTAGGCGGACGTATCGGGGGTTGGCTGTAGAAATAGCATAGGGCGCCTCACAGGGGAATCCGGGCCGGAGCCAATCGCGCCTCAGCCGGCCAGCAACTTGAGTTTGAGTTGCTCCACGTGCTCGGACAGGCGCTCCAGTCGCAGCCGGTGCCAGAGCAGATCGGCGTACAGCACGCTGAAGGCCAGCAGCCCGAACAGGAAGGTCTGGAGCATGCGCGGGGTCATGTCGAACGTGCCCTTTGCCGAAGGATCGTTGCCGCCGATGACCACCGGGTGGATAGTGCGGAAGAAACGGATAGACAGGAAGGTAAGTGGCACACTCAGGAAACCCACAATGCCGTACACCGACCCGAAGCGCGCCCGCCGGTCCGGCTCCTCGATGCCCTGGCGTAGCATCAAATAGGCCACGTAGACCAGTTCCATGATGGTGGCGGTCACCAGTCGCGGGTCCCACGTCCACCACGTGTTCCACACCGGGCGCGCCCAGATGGAGCCGGTAACGATATTCACGAAGGCAAACACCAGCCCGATTTCCACCGAGGCCACCGCTATCTGATCCCACTTGCGATTTCCGGTCCCCAGATAAATGCCCCCGGCGACCGCAGTGACCAGAAAGGCCAGCGCGCCGACCCAGCCGGCAGCCACGTGCCAGTAAAACACGCGCTGCACTTCGCCCATCACGGCCTCGCGCGGGGCGTATAGAAACACCAGCCCGGCGGAGGCCAGCATCAGCGCGGCGGCCACCCGGTTGAGGAGTTTGAGAACACGCGGTTGGGATTCCATGAGGACCTCCTACTTGCAGCCTGTGAAATGAAGGTCTCCGAAAATCGGGCGCGCGCGGGGGCGTACGCCCGATTTTCGGGTTTCAGTTTACCCGGGTTGGGAGCCTACTCTTCCACAATATACTCGAACGTCATAAAAGCAACAGCGGTGAAGATCACATCGTAAACGATCAGCAAGTTCAGCCATGGCCAGATCTCGTCCATCGGAATGGCGGCCAGAAACCCGGCGCTGGCCTTGACTGCGGCCACGATCAGCGGGATCACCACCGGAAAGAGCAGAATGGGCAGCAGCATGTCGCGGGTGCGGGTGTGCACCGACATGGAAGAGAGCAACGTGCCCACCGCGGTGTAGCCGGTGGCGCCCAGTAGCACCACCAGCAACAGGCCGGGGTGTAACAGGTTGGTGGTGTACAGCACACTGTACACCGGCAACACGATGGCAGCCGCCAGCAACATGAAGATCAGGTTGCCCAGGGCCTTGCCGAAATACAGGGCGCTGCGGTCCACCGGGGCCAGCAGCAGCCCATCCAGACAGCCTCGGTCCTTTTCCACTGCCAGCGAGCGGGCCAGGCCCAGCGTGCCGGCAAAGCTGAACGTGACCCACAGCACGCCGGCAGTCACGTCCTCGCTGCGGCGGGTTTGAATATCGAGCGCGAAGTTAAAGATCAGGATGACCAGCAGGGCAAAGACCAGCATGGCGCTGAGCATTTCCTTGCTGCGCAGCTCGGCCGCCAGATCCTTCCACACCACCGCTGACAGCGCCCGCCAGTATCCGGCCAGGCCGCCGTTGAGGCGACCGGCGCGGCGCGGCGTTACGGCGTGCCCCTGCCGCAGATCAGCCACGCGCCCTCGCCCCGGCCTGCCCGGTCACTACCGCGTCGTAATAGCGCGGGAACTCCACCGGGTCGGTATCGGCGCTGCGCACCGAACCGGCGATTACCCCGCCGGAGAGAATGTCCACCCGCCCGGCCAGCCGGACCGCGCGCGGCAGGTCGTGGGAGGTCATCACCACCGTGCGCCCGCGCGCCGCCACCGATGTCAGCACGCCATCCAGCATGGCCGAGGCCTCCTGATCCAGGCCGGTGTGCGGCTCGTCGAACAGCAGCACCTCCGGATCGTGCAGGATGGCGCGGGCAATCGCCAGCCGCTGCTGCATCCCGCGCGAAAAGCCGCGCACCAGATCCCGGCGACGGGCCTGTAGCCCCACCTGTGCCAGCACTTCCGCAATGCGGGCGGCCAGGGCCGGCACGCCGTACAGCTTGCCGAAAAAGCGCAGGTTCTCCTCGGCGGTCAGGTCGCCGTACAGCAGCGGCTGGTGCGAAACCACCCCCAGCCGCCGGCGCACGCTGGCAGCCTGGTCCGGCAGTGTGAAGCCGGCGATGCGCACCTGACCTATGGTGGGCCGGGCCAGCGAGGCCAGAATGCGCAGGAAGGTGGTTTTGCCGGCGCCGTTCGGTCCCAACAGGGCCACGAACTCCCCCTGCGGCACTTCAAAGTTCAGGCCGCGCAGCACCGGCTTGAGGCCGAAGGTTTTGACGAGGGAGTGGACCTGGATCATGGCAGGTGAGTGGGGAGGGGTAAGTGGGGAGTGGTAAGTGGCAACGGGGCTGCGTGCAGTTCAGAGAACACCGTAGCCGGCGCATCCCTGTGCGCCGGCGGGCGGGCGCGGGGGAAGGCAGTGGCGGGCGCGGGGGAAGGCAGTGGCGGGCGCGGGGGAAGGCATGGTGGCGGGCGCGGG
>CAYZNA010000393.1:0-3687 GCA_964478665.1 uncultured Anaerolineales bacterium | reverse complement strand
CAAAAACCGCTGTCTGGCCCCCGATACCTTCGGCAATCGGGGGGTGGCGCTCACGCATAACTTGCTGATCTGGATCCGCGAGTTGGGCACGGCGTCGGTCACACCTCGCCAGACCCGGCCGGCGCGCGCGAGTTAACGCCGGATCCCCATCGGTACAATTGGGACGGTGAGACGGGCCGAGCCAGGATGGGCCGGGCGCGCGCTGTCTCCCGCCGGACCATCCTCCTGCGCCCGGTCCTTCCGCAACCTCCACGCTCGCGCTTTCCTGATTTCGCGCTGAGCCTGAGGCCAGCCTGCCTGCGCGCGGGCGGGGCCGGCAGTTGTAGCGTAGCCCAACCTGCGGTATAGTTCCCCCTATTCCCACTGCACGGAAAGGTTCCGATATGCTGACCGCATCCGACTATAAGGCGCCGCCCGACTCTCTCATCTTGATCGTGGACGACGAACCATCCAACCTGGAGGTGATCTCCCACTTCCTATCCATGGAGGGCTATCGCGTCCGGCGGGCAATTGACGGCGAGCAGGCCCTGGAGCAAGTGGCTGCCGCCCGGCCCGACTTGATTCTGGTGGATGTGATGATGCCGCGCATGAACGGCTACGAAGTCTGCCGCCGCCTGAAGTCTGACCCGGATACCGTGTTTTTGCCGGTAGTGATGATCACCGCGCTGCGGGGCAGCGAGGAGAAAATCAAGGCGGTGGAGGCCGGGGCCGACGACTTCCTCACCAAACCCTTCAACCATCTGGAACTGGTCACGCGCGTCAAGTCTCTGCTGCGCGTCAAGCACCTGCACGATCAACTGGAGGCCTACAACCGCGAATTGGAGGCGCGCGTGGCCGAGCGCACCGCCCAGTTGCAGCGCGCCCTGCACGAACTGCAGGAACTGGACCGGCTGAAAAGCGAGTTCATCGGCAACGTAAGCCACGAATTGCGCACGCCGTTGTTGCACGTCAAAGGCTACGTCTCGCTGCTGGCCGACGAGACCCTCGGCCCGGTCACCGAGGAGCAGCGCAAGGGGCTGGACACCGCCTCCAAGGCGATCACCCGGCTGGAGCGGCTGGTAGAAGACATTGTGGATTTTGGCGGCGCGGAACTGGGCAACATTGCTCCCAAACCGGCTGACTTGCGTCTGTCGGTGGAGATCGCGGAGGGGTTGCTGCAGAAGATTCTGGGCCGCACCTCAGTCACTATCCGGCACGACATCCCGGCCGACCTGCCGCTGGTGATGGCCGACACCGCCGCCGTGGCGCGCGCCCTGCGGCACTTGATAGACAACGCCATCAAGTTCAGCCCGGAGGGCGGGGTCGTGACCCTCCGCGCTCGCCTGCTGCCGGCGGACGGGCGGGTGCGGGTAGCGGTGGTGGATCAGGGCATCGGCATCCCGCCCGAGCAGCAGGACAAGATCTTCCGCGAATTCTATCAGGTGGATGGCTCCACCACGCGGCGCTTTGGCGGCGCCGGGATCGGACTGGCGCTGGTCAAGTCCATCATAGAAGGGCACGGCTCGCAGATTGAGGTGCAGAGCGAGCAAGGCAGGGGCAGCGAGTTCAACCTTGATCTGAAAGTGGCCCCGCCGGCCCGATGACCGCCCGCAGCAGCATCGTTCGATCCACCATCCCCGGCGGCCGGCCCCGATCGTCTACCACTACGAAGCGTTTGCGTCGCTCGGCCAGCATAAGGCGGATGGCCTCCGGGATGGGCGTGTCCGGTGGCCCGGACAGCACCCCGCCGGACATCAGGTCTGCTGCGGTGACAGGATTCTCCACCCGGACCGCCTCCCGGCGGCGCAGCGCGGCCAGCACCCCGGGCCGCGACTCCGGCCGGACGCGGGCTACCAGGTCCCCATCATTGATGGCGCCCACGCGCGGACCGGCTGTCCACACGCGGACCGGTTGCCCATCCAGGATTCGGCTGCCCACGCGCGGACTGGCCCATCATCCTCAATTTCAGGAACGAATAAGCCCGCTCCCCGCTCCCCCGCTTCACGCTCCCCGCTCCCCCGCTCCACTCTCCCCCACGGTGCGCGCCGCGCCGGGCGGTGGCGGGGCGGCGCGCGGCAGCCAGGCAAAGCGCCAGATCAGCAGCGCGGCCAGCAACGCCAGCGCCGCGCCGAAGTAGAACGGGGCCGATGGCCCAAACCCGCTCCAGCCCCCGGCGCCCTGCCACAGCAGCCCGGCAATGAACGAGGCCGGGAAGGCGGTGAGGCCCACGGCGGCGTTGTACACCCCGTAGGCCGTGCCGCGCAGCTCCGGAAGCACCAGATCGGCCACGAAGGCCTTCGCCGTGCCCTCCACCATGCCGTAGTACACCCCGTAGGCGGCGTACAGCGCCCAGACCTGCCAGCCGGCCCCGGCCAGCGCAAAGCCAAGATAGATCAGCCCGTAGGCCAGCCAGCCGCCCACGATCAGCCGCCGCCGGCCGATCCGGTCGGAGAGCGCCCCGGCCGGCCCGGAGACCAGGGTGTATACCAGCGTGAAGCTGATGAGCATGCCCATCACCTGCAGCACGCTCAGCCCGCGCTCCTGCGCCCGCAGGATCAGGAAGGCGTCGGAGGAGTTGCCGAGGGTGAACAGCACCACAATAAGCAGGAAGGCCCGAAAGCGGGCGTCAAAGGCGCGCAGTGAAAGCCTCGGCACGGAGGCCGGGCGGACTACTGTGCCGGGCACGTCGCGCGCCCCCAAGGTCACGCTCAGCACCCCCAGCAGGCCGGGGATGATGCTGAGCAGCACCACGGTCTGAAAGGTGCTGCGGGTCAGGACGTGCAGTCCGGCCTGCGCTCCCCACACAGCCAGGGCGGCGACGATCATGCCGAGCATCGCTCCGGCGGTGTCGGCCGCCCGGTGCACGCCGAAGGCCAGTCCCCGCTGGCCCTCGCCGGTGCTGTCGGCCACCAGCGCGTCGCGCGGGGCGGTACGCAGCCCCTTGCCAGCCCGGTCGGCGAAGCGGACGGCCAGCACCCAACCCCACGAGTTGGCGAAATACAGCAGCGGCTTGGCCACCGCCGATAGCCCGTAACCCATTACGGCCAGATTTTTGCGCTGCCCCAGCCGGTCGGAGAGGTAGCCGGAGTACACTTTCAGCAGGCTGGCGGTGGTCTCGGCCACCCCCTCGATCAGCCCGATGACGGCAGTTCGGACGCCCAGCACGTTGGCAAGAAACAGCGGCACCAGATTCAGCACCATCTCGCTGGAGATGTCGGTGAAGAAACTGGTCAGGCCCAGCGCCCAGATGTTACGGGGCAGGGCGCGCAGGCCGCGAGGCGGGGCGGGCGGGGTGGAGTTGGGGGGGATAGGCGGCATGGGGGTGCCTCGGTGAGGGGTGGTGTATAATCATGACATGGCTCGGATCAGCAGAACAGGGAAGGGACCCCAGATAAAACCATGGAAGCCATTCGCCTCAACACAGTGATCAAGAATGATGGGGAAGTCCACATGACCGGCCTGCCTTACAGAAGGGGCGAGCAGGTGGAGATGATCTTACTGGTCAGGCCGACGAGCCAGGCCGGCCGGCGTCCGTTGACGGCACGTCGTATGCGTGCTTCCGGTTTGATTGGCATCTGGAAAGAACGCACGGACATCGGGGAAAGCTCGGTCTACGCGCGCCAACTGCGCGAGGAAGCGCAGCATCGCCACCAATTGGACTTTTGACAAAGCCTACTTGACCCAAACTGCGGTTGGGGCATGAAGAGC
>CAYZNA010000392.1:848-3701 GCA_964478665.1 uncultured Anaerolineales bacterium | reverse complement strand
TGTCGGGCATCTATCAAACGGCGGCGCGCGTCCTTGCGGCCATCGTCTGGTAGGGCCAGCCTCTGAGCCGCCGGGTATGCGTATGGGACACGCAACCGCGAGCCCGAGCGTGTGTCTGGTTGGCTCAGCCCCAGCCTGCCGCCGAGTTTGCATATGGGATACGAACCCGCGCACGTGTCTGGTGGCAGGCTGTTCTCCGCAGGTCTTCATTCTCCATCGCGCCTCCGGCCAGGCACGCCGGGCGGTAGACTCTCTCCAGGCCGCTGAGCAGGAGCGTCTACCGGGGCCAAGACGCCAGGGCCGATCGCGAAGCATTGAGACGCCGTCGCACTGCGCCGGCGAACTCGCCCATTGTGTCTGATCGCCCTGCTCGACTCCGCCCGCCTGGGATGGTCCGCGCACCGCGCGCGACGAACCCGAGAGAATGTGTGCAGTCTCAGCCCTGAAATCCCGGTGTGCCTGGCCCCCTCTTATCTGCGGTTGCTTTTAGCAAAGGAGGCCCCATGTCACCCACAGCCCGATCCTTCCCTTCCCACCCGCACGAATCACAGAAAGGAGCATCCTCGGACGAACTCCCCCCCGCCGAGCGTCTGGCCCTGCTGGCCTGCGGCGACGCCGGCCTGCCCGAAATCGCGCAACGCCGGCGCGCCTTCCGCGAGGTGCAGCGTTTCTTCGGCCTGGACATCCACCGCGAGTATCTGGTCGCCACCGCGGTGGACCGCGAACTGGCAGTGGTCTACGGCCCCCGCCGGATGGACTGGAGTCACTTCGCAGCGTGGGCCGAGCGAACCCTCAGCCGCACCGATGCCGTTTGCGTCGAGATGACCACCAACACCTGGCAGGTGTACGATCAACTGGTCGGGCTGGCGCACTCGGTCACCGTGGTCCATCCGCCGCACGTCAAAGTCATCACCCGCGCGCCGGTGATGAACGACCGCAAGGCCGCCGAAGCCCTGGCCATGCTGCACGCCGCCGGGTTGCTGCGCGCCATCTGGGTGCCCGACCAGACCGTGCGCGACCAGCGTAACCTGGTCGCGCAACGGCAGGACCGGGTGCGCGCCGCCACCCAGGCCAGGAACCGCCTGCACTCGATCCTCTTCCGCCACCAGTTCGAGAAGCCCGACTCCTCGCTGCCCTTCGCGGAGAGCCGTCGCGATTTCTGGCTGAGCCTGCCGGTCTCGCCGGTGGAGAAACTGTCCATCGAACTCGACCTGGAAGTGATTGATCAGGCCGACGCACAGCGCGCGCGCATCGAGCAGGTGATGACCCAGGCCGCGCTGGCCGACGAGCGCCTGCCCTTTCTGCTGCAACTGCCGGGGTTCAGCACCATCAGCGCGCTGACCATCCTGGCGGCCATCGGCCCGATTGAGCGTTTCCCGACGCCCAAACAGTTGGTGGGCTATGCCGGCCTGGGCGCGAAGGTGCACGACTCCGGCCAGAAACACACCACCGGCCGCATCACCAGGGCCGGGCGCAAGGACCTGCGCCACGCCATGGTGAACGCCGCGCAGGTCGCCGCGCGCACTCATCCGCATTGGAAAGCCGAACTGGCCCGCCTGCAGCCGCGCCTCGGGCGCAACAAGGCCATCGTGGCCATCGCCCGCAAACTGCTGGTCGTGGTGTGGCATGTGCTTACCCGGCAGGAAGCCGATCGGCACGCCGCGCCGGAGCAGGTAGCGCAACACCTGCTGAACCGGGCCTACATTGACATCGGCGCCCGCAACCTGCCCGCTGGCCAGACCGCGCCGGAGTTTGTGCGGGCCGGTCTGGACCGGCTGGGCCTGGGCCGGGACTTGCAGCGCGTGCGGCGGGGCCGGGTCAAATCCATGTTGTTGCCGCCCTCGTCGCTCCCCGGCGCGGCCCCGGCGGCGGAACCCCGAGGGCGAGGGCAGCGACAGAACACCCAGGCCGCTCAAGCAGAACGAGCCGCCACGGCGGCAGCGAAGCGCGCGGCCCTGGCCGCCAAACGTGCGGAAGTGGAAGCCCGGCGTGGCCGGCCGCGCAAGGTGCGCTCCGACAAGGGCGTGAAGCGCGGGTCGCGCGTCGAAGCATAGGCAAGCGCCGGCCACGCGCATCAATCGAGCAAGGAACCTCAGGCTGGCTCCAATTGAGCCGGGCCGGCTACGGCATTGCCATTGTTCAATTGGTAGGGTGCTGTTCGGCCACTGGGGGCCGGAAATCCGGGAGTTGCCTGTGGCGGCGAAGCAGGCCTATAATGCCGGCACCCCCCAAACGGAAGGCGAGACGGGCCGGTTGCTACCGGTTCGGCTCGTCTTTCAGTTCTGGGCAGATCATCTCAATTCTGTGATCTTCCCAGTTGTGGGGTCGATTTCAATGCACTCAATGAGGACCCGGTCTGGGGGCCCGCATCTTACTCCCCATAGCCCGTTTGATTCCCCACGAGCCAGGACTATGGTCCCATCACACATGAGAGTTGATGCGAGATAGTCATGGAGAATAATGGCTATCTCCCTCACGCTTCTTCCGTCTAAATCCAATTGATCGGTCGTAGGGTAGTGTGAAGATTCATCGCTAACGGCGAGGCTTAGAGTCTGTTGGACTGTGTCAACTGAAGCCCGGGCAATCGAAACGCGCTTCCCAAATAAAGTCGAGCTTTCCTGAACAAAAGACAGCTCAACCTGGCCTCTAAGTCGAGGTAGATCAACGCAAAGACCGACGAAAGAGAAAAAGGCGAGGTAGGCACCGGGAAGCACTTTGTCGGTTTCGGACTGGGATATTCCTACCAGCCGCTCTACACTTACTTCCTGTGTTTCTGGATCGAGAATCGACACGGGCACATCTGACAGTTGGGAGTTGGCTCCCGATGTGCAGGCAGTTACCAGGGCTAGCAGT
>CAYZNA010000392.1:0-838 GCA_964478665.1 uncultured Anaerolineales bacterium | reverse complement strand
TGACACCTACTGCCCACTCTGCTGTTGCTGCGCCCAGCGTAAATACTCATCAAGAGTCTGATTGTCATAGCCGTACTCCTCGATGAATTTTTCGAAGCCGAGCCGCGTCAGCTCATCCAAGAAGGCGTTCGTCCAGCCCCAATTGTATCCCAGCAGGGTGAGCCGTTGTTGCTGCTCCGTGCTCAAGGTGCGGAAACCGGGAAGCGTATTCAATTGGTCAGACATATAGTGAAGCATGCCGGCGACGTATTCTACTGATGTTTCTCTGCCCAGCAGGGCCTGAATCCTCTCGTCTTCACTGCCCCTCGCCGTCACATAACCAAGGTCCTCCAGCATCTGCGCTCGACGCAGTTGCATCTGACCTGGCCCAATGGAGGCATACCCAAGCGCGCCAGTTCGAATCTTAGCCTCAATGGTTTCAGCGAAGTCCGAGGCGGCGCCCGGCTGAGAAAACGGACCCAGTGTAAATATCCTTCTCTCGCCCGCGGGACTTTCGTGGCGAAGGACCGCGCCCACCAGGGTTGGGTCTACGGATTGTTGGGAGGCTTGAGCAGTTATGGCCTCCGAAACGTCGGTCACAAGTTTGCCACCCACCCTGTCTCGCGTGTACCGGTAGTCTGCGGGTATGACAGTGGATGCCACAGACCACGCCGTGCGGAGAATCACGAACATGCTTATGACGCAGATTGGACAATGGCCGGAGGGATCGGTATAATTGAGAGGGTTCGATAGAGAATAAGCATACCGATTGAACGCCTGTGGGTTCCCCGCCCCCGGCACTATCGTATCCGCGCTCACAAACCTGCCCAGCGCGCTCGAATAATAGCGCGCCCGAAAG
>CAYZNA010000391.1:0-3710 GCA_964478665.1 uncultured Anaerolineales bacterium | reverse complement strand
GCAGGTAGTAGGCCGTGTTCGGAAACGAGATCGGCGTCTCCGGGCCTTTCTCGGCGAGGGCCTTGGTGAGCAGCCCGTCGAATTCGGTGACGATCTGGGTGGCGCCGCGAATGGCGCGGGTAGCGATGTAGCGGGACATGGGTTCACTCCTGTGAGAAGGATCGGGACTCCATCATTGTAAGAAAATGCTGATCACGTACGGAACCAGAACCAGCAGGGCCATCAACGGATGGCCGCGCCGGGCCTGATTGCGACTATCCCAGTTGAACAAGTAAATCGCGAGGCCGAACGCCAGCAGGCCGCTCGCCAATAAGGCGCCAGTCGAGACGACCGGATTCAATGTGGTGCTCTGGTCGTAGGCCAACCCGAGGAAGGCCTGCATGGCATGCGCCGTCGGGAGAAGCATGGAGAAAGGTCGCACCGCTTCGGGCAAAATGCTGAGAGGCACCATCAACCCGCCGATGAGCATGGCGGGCAAGAAGATCAGTTGCGACCAAAGGACGGTGGTCTGTGTGCTGGAGGAAACCACGCCGATGAGCGCGCCGAATGCGCCCAAAGTGAACGCGGTCAGCAGGGTAATGAGCGCGAACGCTCCCCAGTGAACCGGCGCAACTCCTTTGAAGAGGAGCGGGGCGGTGAGGGCGATGACCGTCGATCCGATCAGCGCGTGAACGATGGTCGTCGCCGTAGGAATCGCCAGAATCGAGAGGGCCGGGACGCCGTTGATTTTGTAACTGCGAAAGATGCCGGCCTCGCGCGAATCCACCAGCGGGTTGGGGAGGCCAAGGATCGTCCCGGTCATGCAGACGAATACCACCATCGCCGGAACCAGCAGGCCGGTGAAGCCGGGGTTGATCTTCGTCATGACAGCGCCCATGAGGGCATAAAAGGCCAGCGGGAAGAGATAGTTGAGCAAGAGATGCGCGGGGGTGCGCAGGCCGGTCTTGAACTCGAAGGCGAAGTGGTTAACAAAGGCTGTCATCGGCCGCCTCCCGTGTCGGTGATTTCAAGGAAGCGTTCCTCCAGCGAGGGCCGCTCCACCCGCAGGTCTATCAACCTGTCGTCGTGCGCCGAAATGTAGTCGAGCAGGGCCGTGACCGTAGGACCGGGGTCGGTGCTGAAATACACGGCGTAGTCCTCTTTGAAAAGACGCTGTTGAACACCGGGTAATGCCCCGTCCGCGTGATGCAGCGCCGACAGATCGGTGCGGACGGAAATCTTGGTGAAGCCCGCGCCCGTGGAGGTCAACTCGCGCGGCGTTCCGATGGCAGCGATCTTGCCGCGCAGCAGAATGGCCACCCGGTCAGTCATCTTTTCGGCTTCGGCCATGTCGTGAGTGGCAAGCAGAATCGTCGCGCCGCCTTCCCTCATTTCCTGCATCAGGCGGTGCAGTTCCACGCGGGAGGCTACGTCCAACCCGGCGGTCGGCTCGTCGAGGATCACAATCGGGGGCCGGTGGGCCACGGCCAGCGCCAGCGCCAGCCGGCGCTGTTGCCCGGTGGAAAGTTCGTGGAACTGCGCGCGGCGTTTGTCGGCCAGGCCGAGGCGGTCCAGCAAGTCGAGGCGGGGGGCGACCTCGTGGTACGCGCAGAAGAAGCGCATGGCTTCCTCCACGCGCATGTTCGCGGGCAGGCCGGGGGTCTGCAACTGCACGCCAATCAGGTTGCGCAGTTTGCGCGGCTCACGGTCGGGCGCGGCGTTCAGAATGCGCAGGGTCCCGCCGTCGGGGCGGCGGATGCCCTCGAGGCATTCCAACGTAGTGGTCTTGCCCGCGCCGTTCGGCCCCAGCAGGCCGAAGATCTGGCCGCGCTGCACTTGAAACGAGATGCCGTCCACGGCCACGACGGCGCCGTAGACTTTACGAAAGTCCTGCATGGAGATCGCTACGTCGTTCATCGTTCACCAGATACCCGGCAGCCCCGAGTTCGTTTTGCAACGAAACGCATGTGAGGTTATCCTCCCACAGTAGAACAGGCAGTCGAAGCCATTTGGCCGTACCCCGCGACTCTGGCGGACATGCGCCGACTCGTCGAAGGAGGCGCTCCGGTCATCGCCTTTCTGTGGACGGGTGCGCTCAAGCATTGGCCCGCTGCCGAAGGCGTTGATTATCTGCATGCGGCGGTGGTGGTCGGATTTACCGAGGCAGGCATCCTTCTGAACGATCCTAAACTGCCCGATGGCCCGACTGAGATTCCGGTAGCCGACTTGGTCGAGGCCTGGAAACTCGCCGACCACCTCGTCGCCTATATTCGCCGGCAAGCCTGGCGCGTGGCCTTTGCCCGGTTCAGTTCCTCCCATTCCCTCCGTACAACACCTCCGCCGTCACCTCCGCCCGCTTGAACAACTCGTTGATCCGCCAGTCACCGCTGCGGCCAAATTTCACCGCGCCGTGCGCCGGCAAGCCGAGCGCGGCGCGCTTGCGATCAATGTGCGCCAGGGTTTCGGCCAGCATGTCTTCGTCGTTCCCGACAAAGATCAGCCGACCGCCCAGTTCCTTTTCCCATACCTCGTCCAGCACGCGGGTGACCTGCGCGCTGTACTCCACCGGAGAATCGATGCCGAAGATCACGCACGCCCCGGAGGCCGCAGCGTAGGCGCCGATGGCGAGGGCTTTCTCGCTCATCCATTCGGGCGCAAGGCCCACGGCGGGGATGTCGGAAATGTCGTCGCCCAGGCCGCCTTCCTGCGCCATCTGTGTCAGCACGGTCAGGATGCGGGTGTTGTCCACGCAGGAGCCCATGTGCAGCACCGGGGGCATGCCGGTGGCCTCGCACACTTCGCGCAGGCCTGGCCCGGCGTATTCCAGCGCCGCCTCCCCGGTGACCAGTCCCATCTTGGCGGAGG
The DNA here is from genome assembly GCA_964478665.1 of uncultured Anaerolineales bacterium. Lineage (GTDB taxonomy): Bacteria > Chloroflexota > Anaerolineae > Anaerolineales > CAYZNA01 > CAYZNA01. The sequence goes on along the minus strand of CAYZNA010000391.1, from coordinate 866 downwards.
CCAGCGCGCCGCAGCCGGTTTGCACCACCAGCACATCGTTTTTGAGGAGTTCGCGCACCAGCCAGGTGTGTGACTGGTCCTGGGTGACGCGCGGGTTGTTGCAGCCCACATCGGCCACCACACCCCGGATGCGCCCGGACATGATGGCGTCGTTGAGCGGGCGGAAGGAACTGCGGAAGCTGCCGCCCAGCATGTAGTTGATATACTCGTGGGAGAAGCCGGGAACCAGGTCCTCGACTTCGTCCGGGATCATGCTCTCGCCCCGGTTGGGGAAGTTGTCAATCGCCTCGCGCAGAATCTGCCGGGCGATGTCCAGCGCGTGGTGCTCGTCGAACTCGATGTGCATCCCGCCCTCGATCATCACTTTGGGCGAGGTGGTAATGAATTTGGTGTGGAACTTGCCGGCCAGGTTCGGCAGCGCCTGCATGATGCACTGCACGTCCACCACCATGGCTTCCACCGCCCCGGTAATCAGGGCCAGTTCCTGATTGAGGAAGTTGCCGGCCGAGGGCACGCCTTGCCGCAGCAGAATCTCATTGGAGGTGCAGCAGATGCCGGCCAGGTTAATGCCCTTCGCGCCTTTGCTGCGAGCATATTCGATCAGCTCAGGCTCGGTGGAGGCAGCCACAATCATTTCAGACAGCGTCGGTTCGTGGCCGTGCAGCACCACATTGACCTCATCCTCCTTGAGCACGCCCAGGTTGACCTGCCCCACGCGCGGGCTTGGGGTGCCGAACAGCACGTCCGACAGGTCGGTAGCGATCATCGAGCCGCCCCAGCCGTCGGACAGGGCGCAGCGCAACGCGCCTTTGAGGATGTGCTCCGGGTGCTGATCGTCGCCCATGTGGGTGCGGTGCAGCACGTCC
>CAYZNA010000390.1:2691-3712 GCA_964478665.1 uncultured Anaerolineales bacterium | reverse complement strand
TATTGTCCCGACCGTGAACGATTGTCGGTTGCATCACGTGTGTCGTGAATCGTGAATCGTGAATCGTGAATCGTAGCGCTTTGCCTTCCCCCTGGACTATGTGGAAAACCTACTACACCCCCACAACTGTTGAGCAAGCGCTGGCCTTGCTGGCCGGGCACGGTTCGCGGGCGCGGGTTGTGGCCGGCGCGACCGACATTCTGCTGGAACTTGAGCGCGGCGCCCGCCCGGGCCTCGAGGCGCTGGTGGACGTCACCCGCATCCCCGGACTGGATGAGATCACCCGCGACGCGGCCGGCTGGATTCACCTCGGGCCGCTGGTCACGCACAACCACTGCGTGGCCTCCGGGCTGATCGTGGAGCGGGCGCTGCCGCTGGCCCAGGCCTGCTGGGAGGTGGGCGCGCCGCAGATCCGCAACCGGGCCACCGTGGCCGGGAACCTGATCACCGCCTCCCCGGCTAATGACACCATCACCCCGCTGATGGCGTTGGGCGCGGTGCTCACCCTGCGCTCGACGGCTGGCGAGCGGCGCGTGCCGCTGGCAGCGTTCTACCCCGGCTACCGCCGGACTGTTATGCAGCCGGATGAGTTCTTGAGCGATATTGCCTTCCCCGCGCTGCCGGCGGAGGAGCGGGGCGTGTTCATCAAGCTCGGGCTGCGGCGGGCGCAGGCGATTTCGGTGGTAAACGCGGCGATAGTGCTCGGGCTGGCGCAGGGCGTGGTGACGCGGGCCGAAGTCACGCTGGGCGCAGTGGCGCCGGTGATCGTGCACGCCCGCGCGGCGGAGGCCTATCTGGCGGGCAGGCGGTTGAGTGACGAGGTGATTGAGCAGGCCGCCCGGCTGGCCGCCGGGGACGCCCGCCCGATTGACGACGTGCGCGCCCCGGCCGAGTACCGGAGGGCACTCGACGGGGTCCTCGCGCTCAAGCTGACCGGCGCCGAGGTGAGCGGGTTCCTTCGCGATGGGAAGATCGGGGAGTACGCGCCATGATACGCGAGAATAGAGCGATCGCCGCGGCT
>CAYZNA010000390.1:0-2681 GCA_964478665.1 uncultured Anaerolineales bacterium | reverse complement strand
GGGAGATGGTGCGGGTGCTTGTGGCGCGGGCCTTGCGGCGCCTGGCCCACGGCCGGGAGCGGGAGGGGTTCCCGGCCAGGCCGGTGATGCTGTGGGGGCGGGGGCAGGGCCGGGTCAGGGCTACCCCGGCGGAACTGGCCGGGGAGCAGGGACCGGTCCGCCACGAGGACTCCAGCCCTATCCACACCCGTATTAACGGAAGACAGTACGAATTGGCCGGCGGCGCGGACAAGTCCCTGCTGCGCCTGCTGCGGGAAAACGCGCTGTTGGTCGGCGCCAAAGAGGGCTGCGCCGAGGGCGAGTGCGGCGCCTGCACGGTCTTGCTGGACGGCATGGCGGTGATGAGTTGCATGGTCCCGGCCCCGCGCGCCCACGGCGCCGAGATCCTCACGGTGGAGGGGCTGGCCTCCGATGGGAAACTGCATCCCCTCCAGCAGGCGTTTGTGGAGCAGGGCGCGGTGCAGTGCGGCTACTGCACGCCGGGCTTTCTGATGGCCGGCGCCAGCCTGCTTGCGGAGCGCCCGCATCCCACGCGCGCCGAAATCGAGCAGGCCATCACCGGCAACCTGTGCCGTTGCACCGGCTACTACAAGATACTGAGCGCGTTCGAGAAGGCGGGGAAGCGTGGAGCGTAGAGCGTGAGGCGTGAATTCGACCATCACGTATCGCGTATCACGTATCACGTATCACGGATAACCCGCCGGGAGGTAAGTTCACATGGGTCGAGGAATTCCTACCCGCGCCCCGCAGCCCAAGAAAGGCCTTAACCCCGTCTGGCGCGGGGTTGGCTGCCTGCTGCTGGTGATCCTCACTGGCGGCGGTTTCTTGGGCGCGGGCTGGTTCGTGCAGGCGAACTACACCCACGGCTGGATTTATCTGCCCCCCGAACTGGCCCAGCCGCTGGTCACTCTGCCGCCCGGCCTGCCCGCCCCTCTCTACTGGCTCTCGCAGCCGTGGCTGGGGGTGAAACTCGTCATCGCCGTTCTGGTGGCCGTGCTGAGTTTCGCCATTCTCACCGTCGCGTACGGTGTGGTCAACCCCATCCGGCCCGGCAAGTTTGACGCCCCGCCGCAGCGCCCGATCTCTCGTCCGCGCCGATAGGGAGAACCTGCCGTAGGCGGCGCACCGTAGGCGGCGCACCGTAGGCAGCGCACCGTAGGCGGCGCACCGTAGGCGGCGCATCCCCATGCGCCGCTGGCCTCTCGCCCGCGCCGATAGGGAGAACCTCTATGGCAGTCATCGGTCAATCTGTAGCCCGCGTGGATGCGCTGGATAAGGTGCAGGGCCGGGCCCTGTATCCCGGCGACATCAACCTGCCCGATCAGGCGGCCATGAAGCTGCTGTTCGCCGGGCGACCGCATGCCCTCATCCGTCGCGTGGAAACCGCCCGCGCCCAGGCCCTGCCGGGCGTGCTGGCGGTGTTTACCGCGCAGGATGTGCCCAACAACGAATACGGGCTGAACATCCCCGACCAGCCGGTGCTGTGCGGCCCCGGCTCGGGCAAGGTGGGCGCCGAGCGCGTGCGGTTTGTGGGCGATCAGGTGGCGGCGGTGGTGGCGGAGAGCGAGAAGATCGCCGCCCTGGCGCTCAGGTTGATCGAGGTTGAGTACGAGGACCTGTCGGTGGTGTCCGATCCGCGCGAGGCCATGCGCGCGGGCGCGCCGTTGCTGTTCCCGGAGAAGGGCAGCAACGTGTTCTGTCACTACCGCATCCGCAAGGGGGAGGTGGCGCAGGGCTTCGCGCGGGCCGAGGCGATTGTGGAGGCCGACTACTACACCCCCATGCAGGAGCACGCCTTCCTGCAGCCGGAGGCCGGCCTGGGGTACATTGACGACGAAGGGCGGGTGACTGTGGTGGTGGGCGGGCAGTGGGCGCACGAGGACCGCGAGCAGATCGCCCACGCGCTGGGCCTGCCGGAGGCGCAGGTGCGGGTGATCTACCCGGCCATCGGCGGGGCGTTCGGCGGGCGAGAGGATATGTCGGTGCAGATTGTGCTGGCGCTGGCGGCCTGGCGGCTGAGCCAGCGCGGCATCCGGCGCCCGGTCAAGATCATCTGGTCGCGCGAAGAATCCATCCTCGGCCACCACAAGCGGCACCAGTTTTTCATCCGCGCAAAATTCGGGGCTACCCGCGAGGGCAAGCTGCTGGCGGCCGAATGCAAGGTGATACAGGATGGCGGGGCCTATGCCTGCACCTCCACCAAAGTGCTGGGCAACGCCACGCTAATGGTCACCGGTCCGTACGAGATCCCCAACGTGAGCGTGGACTCGTACTCGGTGTACACCAACAACATTCCGGGCGGGGCCTTCCGCGGCTTTGGCGGCCCACAGGGCGCCTTTGCTGCCGAGCTTTCGCTGGACAAGCTGGCCGAGAAGTTGGGCATGGACCCGGTTGAGATGCGCGCGCGCAACGTGCTGCGCGAAGGCAGCCTGCTCTCGGTGGGCACGCCGCTGCCGCCCGGTGTCTCCATTGGCCAGGTCGTGGAAAAGTGTGCGGAAGAGGCCGGCTGGCAGCGCGCCGCACAGGGCTGGAAACGACCGGAAAAATCCCGTCTCCTGGCCTCAGACGCCCAATCGCCAACCTCTCAGCCCCCAATCCCCAATCTCCAATCCCCAATCCCCCATCCCCAATCCCCAATCCCCACCCCCCCCCCCCCCCCACCCACTCCCCAAGCCCCAAAC
>CAYZNA010000389.1:0-3728 GCA_964478665.1 uncultured Anaerolineales bacterium | reverse complement strand
ATCCACGGTTGGATCGGGGCGCCGCTGATTGTCAAAGACGAGGTGGCAGGCCTGATCACAGTCGGCAGCCATCAGGTGGGCGCCTCTGGGGAGGCAGATGCCAGATTGGTCGCCGCCTTTACCGATCACACCGCCGCAGCGGTGGTCAACGCCCGGCTGTTTGCCGACAGCCAGCGCCAGATGCAGGCCATGGCGGCGCTGGCCGAAGCGGCCCGCTCGATCACCTCCACCCTGGACCTGAACGAGGTGCTGCGCCGCATCCTCAGCCGCACCCGCACCGTGCTGGAGGTGGATGCGGCCTCCATTGCCCTGATTGAAAACGGCAGCGATACCCTGGAGTTCAAACTGGCCGATGGGCAGGCGGCGGAGAACGTGATCGGGTTGCGCCTCAAGCTGGGGCAGGGGATTGCCGGCTGGGTGGCCCGGCACGGCCGCCCGGTGATGGTGCCCGAGGTGCGCGGCGACCCGCGCTTCTACCCGGATGTGGACCGGCAGACCGGTTTTGTCAGCCGCGCCATTGCCTGCGCCCCTATCCAGGTCAAGTCGCGCACCCTGGGCGTGATCGAGGTCATCAATCCGGAGAGCGGCACGTTCGACCGCGAAAGCCTGCACTGGCTCGGCAGCATCGCCGGACTGGCCGGCACCGCCATCTCGCACGCGCAACTGTTCGCCGAGACGCGCGCCGCCGAGCAGCGCTATGCCGGGTTGTTTGAGGACAGCATCGACTCGATTCTCATTACCGACCTCGCCGGCGTCATCACCGACGCCAACCGGCGCGCTACCGAGTTTCTGGGCTATGCGCGCGAGGAATTGATAGGCCTGAAAGTGGACTCGATCCATCGGGTGGGGACCAGCATGCTGGGCAAGGATCGCTTCCGCGGAATGCCGACCGGCCAGCCGCACTCGTTTGCCACCACGGCCAACGCCCGCGATGGCCGGGTGTTGCCGGTGGAGGTGCACGTCAAACGCATCGAACGCAAAGGGCAGGACTTTGTGCAGTGGATTGAGCACGACATCTCCGAGCGGGCGGCGTTGGAGGAAATGCGCAACGACCTGAGCGCCATGATTTATCATGACCTGCGCTCCCCGCTGGGAAACATTATCTCCAGCCTGGATGTGCTTGAGGCCGCGCTGCCGCCGGGCGACGAAGCCCTCACCTCGGTACTGGCCATTGCCATGCGGGCCAGCCAGCGCATCTCGCGCCCGGTGGATTCGCTGCTGGACGTGGGCCGGCTGGAATCGGGCAAGGCCATCCTGTACCGGGAGCAGGCCTCCGTCAACGCATTGGTGGCCGAGGCAGCCGAGACCACCCACCCGCTGGCAGAGGACAAGAACCTCACCCTGCATTTTGACCTCCCGCCGCGCCTGCCCATGGTCAACGTAGACGCCGACATGCTGCGGCGGGTGATTATCAATTTGCTGGATAATGCCGTGAAGTACACCCCATCCGGCGGGCACATTACCGTGTCGGCAAAGGCCATCGGGCAAGAACTGACCGTGGCAGTGAGCGATACCGGCCCCGGCATTCCCACCGACCAGCAGGCCGCCATTTTCGACAAGTTCGCCCGCGCGCATCGGGTGGGCGGCCCCAAAGGCATGGGGTTGGGGCTGGCTTTCTGCCGGCTGGCGGTGCAGGCGCACGGCGGCAACATCGAGGTGAAGAGCGAGCCCGGCAATGGCGCAACGTTTTCCTTCACCTTGCCGCTCTAAAACCGCTCCCACATTCCCTCGTGGCGCTGCATCCCTGCGCCAGGGGGCGTTGGGAGGCCCTTCTATGGTTTTCGGGACGGGATAGGATGCTGACGCCGGCAAACTGCCGGTCGAGACAACTATGGAACAACTGGCCCCTGGAGTGTATGTAGAGACCGGCTTCAAAGGCGTCACCGTCGGCGCTATTGTGGACGACGACGGCATTATCTGTGTGGACGCCCCGCTGGCCCCGGCGGAGGCGCACCTATGGGTGCACAAGCTGGCCGACCTCAGCCCCGCTCCCATCCGCTTTGTGATCAACCTGGACCACCATCTGGACCGCTTGCTGGGCAACCCCTGGCTGGAAGCTCCCTCCATTGCTAACGAGTTCGCCGCCGAGCACATCCACGACTACCCGGAAGTGTTCAGGGGCCAGTTTCCGGCCTCCGGGGCGGTGTATGAGCGTGTGGAGGACCTTGCCGGCACCCGGATAGTTCCCCCGCAACTTACCTTTACCGACCGGCTGACCCTGGAGCGCCCCGGGCGCCGGATTGAGTTGCTGCGCGTCTCTGGCCCCAATTCTGGCGCCATCTGGGTACACCTGCCGGCCGAGCGGATTGTGTTTGTGGGCGACTGCGTGGTGCTGAACACGCCGCCCTTTCTGGCCGGGGCGCAGCCGGACGACTGGCTGGAGGCGCTGAAGGCGCTGAGGAAAACGCCCTACCGTAACCATGCGATAGTGCCGGGTCGCGGCCCGGTGACCGGCACCAGCGGGCTTTCCCGGCTGGCGAAGTACATCCGCGACACCCGCCGCAAGGTCACCCGCCAGTACGAACGCGGCTATGCCCGGGCGCACCTCGACACCCTGCTTCCCGACCTGCTGGCTTATTGGGAAGTGCCCCGGGCTGACCACGGCTGGATGGCGCCGCGCCTGATGGCCGGATTGGACCGTTTGCGGGACCTGGCCGAGCGGGATGCGCTGGCGCGGGAGCGCCTCTGAGCATCGCCATGCCTGCCCCCTACCAGTTGTTGATTGAATTGACGCGCGGCGAGATCGTGGAATCCGTGCACAGCGGGGCGCTGGCGGTGGTGGACGCCGCCGGCAAGCTGCACGCCGCCATCGGCGACCCCGAGCATGTGACCTTTCTGCGCTCCACCGCCAAACCCTTCCAGGCGCTGCCCTTGATCGAACGCGGCGGCGCGGAGACCTATGGCCTGAGCGCCCGGGAGATTGCCATCCTGTGCGGGTCGCATTCCGGCACAGACGAGCACGCCGCGCTGCTGCACGGGTTGCAGGCCCGGCTGGGGCTGAGCGAGACCGACTTGCAGTGCGGCGTGCATCCGCCCATGGACCGCAGCACCGCCGCACGCCTGGCACAGAAAGGTGAGGCCCCCACGCCCAACCGCCACAACTGCTCCGGCAAGCACACCGGCATGTTGGCCCTGGCGCTGGCTCTCGGGCAGAATCGCGCCACCTATCTGGACCGGGAGAGCGAAGCCCAGCGCCTGATCCTGCACACCTTTGCTGAGATGTGCGACCTGGAACCGGCCGCGGTGGTGGTGGGGACCGATGGCTGCTCGGCCCCCAACTTCGCCGTGCCGCTGCGCAGCGCCGCCCTGGCGCTGGCCCGGCTGGCCGACCCCGGCGGTTTGCCCGCGCCCCGCGCCCGCGCCTGCCGCCAGATCCTGGCCGCCATGCTCTCCTACCCGGAGATGGTGGCCGGGCCGGGCCGCTTCGACACCCGGCTGATGCAGGTCGGGCGGGGCAGGTGGGCCTGCAAGGGCGGGGCCGAGGGCTACCAGGGATTGGCCCTGCTGCCCGGCGCGTTGGGCGCGGACTCCCCGGCGTTGGGCATTGCGCTGAAAATCGGCGACGGGGACGCTGACGGCCGGGCGCGTTCGCTGGCGACGCTGGAAGTGCTGCGCCAACTGGGCGCCCTCGGCGCGCCGGAACTGGCCCAACTGGCCGAGTTCGGGCCGGGGCCGGTGGCCAACTGGCGTGGGCTGGTTGTGGGTGAGAAGCGGCCGGCCTTCGGTTT
>CAYZNA010000388.1:862-3739 GCA_964478665.1 uncultured Anaerolineales bacterium | reverse complement strand
GCAGGTGGAATGATACCGGCCTTCACCCGATAGCTAATCTAACAAAGTCAAGGTAGTCAGGGGCTTGCTCTTTTTCAGAACAGACTCAACTGCTGCGGCGCTGCATCCTCCGGGGGGGCTGCCGCCGCTTGCGGCTCCGGTGCGCGCTGCTTTCTGGCCCGCTCGATCAGTTCCGGCAACTTCGCGAAATCCCGCTCAAAGTCGGCGCGCACGCCGGGGGTGCGCAGCGCCGCCGCCGGGTGAAACATGGCGACTACCAGCCGCCCGTCCACCGTGCGAGCCTGCCCGTGGATGGCGCTGATGCGGGCCTGCGGAAAGAATTTCCCCATCGAAAAGCGCCCCAGCGTGACGATCACCTTCGGGTTGAGGGCTGCAATCTGCCGGTCAAGGTAATCGCGGCAGGCTTCGATCTCTTCCGGCTGCGGGTCGCGGTTGCCCGGCGGGCGGCACTTAATCACGTTGCCAATGAACACCTGCTCGCGCCTCATGCCGAGCTTAGCCAGCGACTCCTCCAGCAACCGGCCGGAGGCGCCCACAAAGGGGCGTCCCTGCTCGTTCTCGTGAAAGCCCGGCCCCTCGCCAATGAAAATGATCTCGGCGTTCGGCGGCCCCTCACCGGGCACGGCGCGCTTGCGCCCGGCGTGCAGCGGGCACCTGGTGCAGGCGTTCACTTCGGCGGCGATCTGTGTCAGGATTTCCTCAGATGTCATTTCTCTCGTTTGCTCCCCTGTCGAACCGTTCCATTCTCGCTCGAATTTCGGCCACGATGCTCCGCACTTCGGCAAGGTCGGTCTCGCTCAGGTGCCAGGCGAGTTCGCCAAAGAGCGGCTCCATCGCCGGGCGGTAGGCGTGCATCAGCGTGGCGATGTCGTTCTCGTACAGGCCCACGCGGGCGAAGCTGCCCTCCCGGTAGAGCGACGGCAGGGCGTACAACTTCAACAGCAGCAGCCCTTCCACGGTGGCGCACGGAAGCTCCCGCCCGGCAAAGCGTCGGGGGGCGGCGTAGCGCCGAAGCACTTGCTCGAACAGCCGGTTGCGCGTCAGCAGGAGGTCAATCTGCAGCTCATCAAACTTCCCCCGCGCGAAGTTCACGTCCTGCGACTGGATCTCAATCTCCGGCAGGCGCTTCAGCGACGGTAACGCCATAATCAGGTCAATATCCTGCGTGTTTCGGCCCTCGATGTAGGCCAGCAGCGCCACCCCGCCCACCAGCACGTATTCCACCTGCCGCTCGCCCAGCAGGGCAAACAGCCGCGCTACGGCTTCCGGCAACCCGTCAGCGTTCATGCCGTCGCTTCCCCAGTTCTTCGGGTCGAAGGTCAGGGCATCGCGAACGATGTGGGCGATAGAAGGAGGGTTGTACGCGGTGGCCGGACTCATCGGGTGACCTCTTGCGGAATTCAGCCTACGCAAACAGCTCCCGGTTCCCGCTCACCCACTCCCACAGCCGGCGCAAGCCCTGCTCCGGGGCGATCTGCGGCGCCCAGCCGAAGTCGGCCTTCGCCTTGCGCACGTCGCTGACGTAGATGCGCTGATCGCCGGGGCGCCAGTCGGCGTACCGGACCGGGATCTTGCGCCCGGCGAGGGCCTCCAGCAGCGGCCCGGTCTGTGCCCAGATCGAGAGGGTGAAGTCCGGCCCGCCGCCGATGTTGTACACCTGCCCGCGCGTGGTTTCGATGTGTTCGGTTGCCAGCTCAAAGGCCCGGATCAGGTCATCAACGAACAGCACGTCGCGCACCTGCTTGCCGTCGCCATAAATGTTCAACCCGCGCTCCAACGCGGCCTGGATTACAAAAAACGCCAGCCAGCCCTGATCTTCGACGCCCATCTGCCGGGGGCCGTAAATTGAGCTCTGGCGAAAGACAACCGTCGGCAGCCCGTAGATACGGGCATAGTCCCGCACGTACTGGTCACCCGTGCCCTTACTGCACCCGTAGGGCGAATGGAAATCCAGCGGGTAGCTTTCCGGCACACCGTGGGGCAGGTCGGCAAAGCGGTAGTGGTCGGCCTCGGCGATCACCCGCTCTTCCTCCATCCCCCCGTAGACTTTGTTGGTGGAGGTGTAAACAAAGATCGGATTCGTGCCGGCGGCGCGGGCGGCCTCCAGCGCGTTGAACGTGCCGAGGGCGTTGGTCTCGAAATCCTCGCGCGGGTCAGCCACCGAGGTGGTCACTGCCACCTGCGCCGCCAGATGGTAGATGGCCTGCTGCCCGCGCGCCGCCCGGACGATGGCTTCCGCGTCGCGGACGTCGCCCCGTACAAAGGCAAACCCATCGCCCAGTTCGGCGCGCAGCCAATCGAGGTTGGCCCCCGACCCGCGCCGCGAGAGGTTATCGAATACGGTGACTTCGTGGCCGGCGCGGGCCATGTGCAGCGCCAGATTACAGCCGATAAATCCGGCCCCACCGGTAATCAGAATTTTCACACTCCCTCCTCATCTCTCAAATAGATGGGCGCCAGCGCAGCCGGGTCGTCGGTCTGGCCGGCCTCCAGCCGCACCCAGGCCATTTCGGCCAGCACACCCGCACGTCGCAACGAGAGCGAGGCCGGGGCCAGAGTCACCCGGCTGCGCAGGCGGCGCAGGGCGGCGCGGCCTGCGGCGTCAATCTCGCCACACAGGTAAGTGGGCGCCTCGATAGTCTGCACCAGTTCCGGCCAGCGGTACAGCCGGACCTCGCCCTGGGCCGTCCAGCCCTCTTCACCGTGGAGGTAGCGCCCCACCGCCATCCGCCCGCGGCCGGCCTGCAACAGGGCCAGCAGCGGCTCGGGGCGCGGGGGCTGGGCGCGCGCCAGAACATCCAGCGTGGGCACACCGATCAGCGGCAGGTTGTGCGCCAGCGCCAGCCCTTTGGCCAGCGCCAGCCCGATGCGCAGGGC
>CAYZNA010000388.1:0-852 GCA_964478665.1 uncultured Anaerolineales bacterium | reverse complement strand
GAGCCAGGCCCCAGGGCCACTCCGATCCCTTTCAGCGCCTGCGGGGCGGCGCCGGCCCGCGCCAGCATCTCTGCCACGGCCGGAGCCAGCTCCACGGTGTGGTAGTTGCCGGATCGCCAGGCGGCCTCGGCCAGCAGGGCATGCCCGTCGAACAGAGCAATGGAAACTGTGCGCGTCGCGGTATCGAGGGCCAGCAGCATGTCTATCAACCAGGCGTCTGACGGCCAAAGGCCGAGCGTTTGAAATCGGCCAGCAGCTTCTCGTAACGCAGCCCGCCGGCCTTAAAGCGCAGGCCGCGCTTTTCCTCTTCCACCCAGCGCAAAGTGATCCACAGCCGTTCGTCCGGCAGAGCTGCCAGAATGCGCTCCGGCCATTCCAGCAGCAGGTCCCCGCCGTTTTCCAATACGTCGGCCAGGCCGGCCTCCAGCGCCTCAATGGCGCTGTTCAGCCGGTAAGCATCCATGTGATACAGCACGGCCTCATCCGCGCGGCGGTATTGGTTGATCAGCACAAAGGTGGGGCTGCTCACGCGGTCCAGCGCACCCCAGCCGACGGCGATGCCGGCTGCCAGGGTGGTCTTGCCGGCGCCAAGGTCGCCGCACAGGCAGAGCAGGTCGCGCCCGCCCAGCAGCTCTCCCAGCCGCACGCCCAGCCGGCGCGTCTGTTCGGCGCTGTGACTGACAAAATCGAGCGTGCGAGCGTCAAGGATAGGCATGACCGGGCAATTATACTCCGCCCCGAAAATCGCGCCGTGGGCGGGGCAACGCGCCGTGGGCGGGGCACCCCTGTGCCCCGCAGCCCCGCCCCACGGGGCGACCAGAGACGGTCGCCCCTACGTCGTCGTGTCACGTA
>CAYZNA010000387.1:0-3751 GCA_964478665.1 uncultured Anaerolineales bacterium | reverse complement strand
GGAGCAAAATCCTGAAAGTGTCAAACTGACTTCCTCGATTTTTGACCCATCCCCGGCTTTGGCGTGAGCAGATTGCTCCAGAAGCAGATGGGGCGGTCTATCTGCTCTTGCTGACGGTTGCGGCCGGCGTGACCGTTTGAACGCGCCAGACCGTCGAAGCCAGATGTTGAATCACGCGGCGCGACTGCCCAGCGCCACGCCGGCGGCAATCAGCGCCCCGCCCCAGAAGAAGCCCGGGGTGAGGCTCTCGCCCAACAGCCACCAGCCCAGAAATGCCCCCACAACCGGCTGAGCGAAGAAAAACAGCGAGGCCACGCCGGCATCCAGCAGCTCGAAGGATTTGTTCCACAGGTAGGCTGCCCCGGCGGTGGAAACCAGCCCGAGGTAGAGCACGCCCCAGACCACGCCAGGAGTGACGGCCCCCAGCCCGAGCGCGCGCAGCTCCACGGCGGCGCCCGGCAGGCTGATGGGCAGGCCGCCGAGCAGAGCCATGGCGGTAAACGCCAGGGTGGCGCGCTTCGCGTCACGCGTGGCCCGGCGGACCAGCACGGAGTGCAGTCCCCAGGTGAGCGCGGCCCCCAGCAGGGCCAGGTTCCCCCACAGGCTGGCGCGGGAGAGAGAGGCTGTGCGCGGGTCAATCACCACCAGCACGCCGGCGGTCGCCAGCAGCAAGGCCAGCAGCCGGGGCGGGGTAATGCGCTCCCGCAGCAAAATCGCAGCAAAGAGGACGATGAAAGCGGGGGAGGCCGAGGTCACCAGCGCGCCGTTGGCGGCGGTGGACAGCCGGGTACCCACGAACTGCAACCCGAGCGAGAGGCCGTAGCCTACCGCCCCGGCGAGCAGGGCCGGGCGCCAGTGGTCCCAATCGAAGCGCAGCCCGCCGCGCCGCCAGGCCAGCAGCCCCAACAGCGGGATGGACAGGCCCAGGCGCAGGCTGAGAAGGAAAAAGGGCGGGATCACGTCGAGCACGACCTTGCTCACGACGTACATCCCGCCCCAGATCGAAGCGGCAGTCAGCCCGGCCAGCGCCCCGAGCAAGGGGGCCGGCCGTGACGCGGGCGTGGCGTGCACCACGTCGCTACTTCTTTTTCTTTGCAGACAGGCCGGCTCTATCCATTTCCTCAGTGGTGCGCTTGAACCAGAAGGCCAGCGCCCACCCGACGATCAGGGTGCCCAGCACCAGCGCCCCGGCCAGCATCGTGAACAGGGCATCGCCGCGCACGGTGCCCAGCGGCCCCAGATCCAGAAGCCCGAACTGCGGCAGGGGCGACAGCATGCGCTGCGAGGCCCACAGCCCGCCCAGCACCAGACCGATGAGCACGAGGGTGACGGCCGCGGCGTCGGAAATCGGCTGCGAGACCGGGGCCTTCTCGCCCTTGTAGGCGGCGCTGGAGAGCGCCGGGAGGCCGCCGGTCTCCTTCGCCATTTCGTCGCTGGTGCGGCCGGTCCAGATCGCCAGCCCGATTCCGGCCACAACCGTGCCGCCAATCAGCACGGCAACCAGCCCAGCCAGCAGCAGCGCAGCCGAGACCTCGCCCAGCGGGCCGAGATTGATGCTGGTGAGCGCAGGGAGTGGGTAGCGCAGGCCGAACAGGGTTTCCCCGCCGGTGAAAGCCTGGCGGGTAAACACACCCCCAATGACGAGCAGAAAGAGGGCAGCAAGGAGTGAGAAAGCGCGATGCAAGGAGAGACCTCCTGAATTAGATGGGGTATATCAGTGCGCGTCAGCCGCTCGCGTGGGGCGAATTAGCCCGCGCCTGCTTGTGATGTGTCCCCTCCTCAAAGCCCAAGTTGCGCTCTGACTTCAGCCGCCTTGAGGGTCTTCGTCTGTTTCCCACGCTCATCGAGGAGTTTCATTAATTTCTTGTTCTTGCGCGTCAGTTCAATTTCTCGATTAAAGTCGTCAATCTCCGCCAATACAAACTCATATCCCTCAGGCGACCGTAAAATCAATCCGCCGCGCCGAGCTCGTTTGAGCAATGCCGTTATCGTTTTGGCACGCGCAGAAATGGTGATGGTTTTCATAAGTCATACTCCTCGCCATGAATAAAGAGCTTGTTTCCGCGCTTATATCCGATAGCCTCAACTTTTACGATTTTCACGGTCTCATGGACATCGTAAAACACCCGAACATTGTCAATTCGCAATTCCCACTCGGCCACATCAGTTGGGCGTAGTTTCTTTCGATTGCGAGTCTCCACGTTCGGTTCGTATTGGAGTTGCGCGTCAATTTCGTCAAGGATGCGTTTCTGCTCGAACTTTCGAAACGAGTTCAAGTCTTCGCGGGCTTCGGGTGTGTACTCAATTTCATACATCACATGCGATTATCTGTCCCTTTCAGGTTTTCTGCAAACTCTGTGTGAGAGTGAACTCGGAATGGAAGTAAGCGGGCTTAACCTGAATTATATGGAGTTCGCCGGGGAATGCAACTTGACCGGTGCGTCTACGCGGCGGTCAGGCGCGGTTGCCGCCGGAGGGCGCCCACCGCCACAAGCAACAGCCCGACCGCCAGTATCACCAGCGACTCGATCAGCACGGGACGGAAGATTTCCGCCGCCAGCCGCAGGACGCTCCGTGTGGTCTCCTGCTGCACCAGGGCCGGGACCTCGCTCAGCGGGCCGGAGGCCAGCACGCGCGTGATCAGCGGGCGGTAGGTCAGGGCCGGAAGCAAGGCCAGCAACCCGCCGAGCGCCAGAGGGATGCCCCACCAATGGCCCAGCGCCCGCAGCGAGCGCACACCGAAGAGCAGAATTAGCAGCAACAGGGCCAGTGGAATCAGCAGTGACCAGCGATACAGCAGGCGGATCAAGCGTAACTGCGCCTTGATCTGCTCCGGGCCGACGCCCTGCGGGTTATCCCCGGATTGCCCCAGCTCGTGCGTGAGCGCAAACTGGCGTGGCACGTTCTTCACCACATCGGGCAGGGAGTCGAGGTAGTCCTGATGCTGGTCCTCGTACCACGGCGGCGGGAACTCGCACAGGTTGTAGAGCACTTCGGCGCCGGCGGGCGCGGCCGCCTGCCGGGATTGGAAGTCGGCCACTTCCTCCGGCCGGCAGGGCGGCAGGGCATCGTACAGGATGTTGATCGCGCTCAGCCCGTGCTCGGTGTTGATCCGCTCAATGAAACGTTGCGTTTCCCAGGTGATCTGCGGCACGCGGTCGGCGCTGTCAATCCAGTCGTAAGCTCCGAACACGGCAACCCGCACCCATTCGGCCAGCACTTCGGCGGTCAGCACCTCGGCCTTGATCAGCTTCCAGCCGGCCCGGTCAAGGTAGGCCATGGCCTTGACCACGTCCGGCTCGTCAACCCAAACCAGGGCCTCGCCCTGCTCCACCCGCTCCCGCGCGCGCCGCTCGGAGAACCACTCGAGCACCACCGGGAGCAGCTCCGAGTTGACCACTTCATCGGTCACCACGCGGTTGACCAACTCGCGGTCAAAGACCACCCGGCCCACGTTGTACGCCAGCAGCGAGAGAGGCAGAGCCAGCACCAACAGCAGCGCCAGCACAAACAGCATCACCTTCACCACTACCGAACCGGCCTTCTTCATGGTGTTCTCCTTGCGCTGTCGGGTAGCGGGGCGTCGTGCCCCGGCGCGGCCAGAGCGGAATACCCCTGCGCCCGGCAGGCCTCAAGCGGTGGAACTGCGACTACGAGTCGGCGGTATTGTACTTCCAGAAACGCAAAGAGCGCAAAGGGGCGACCAGAGACGGTCGCCCCTACGCCCGGAACGGCGCACGCAGGGGCGGGC
>CAYZNA010000386.1:0-3781 GCA_964478665.1 uncultured Anaerolineales bacterium | reverse complement strand
AGGTTGGAGGTTAGAGGTTGGAGGTCAGAAGTTCGATTCCAATTTCTAACTTCTAATCGTTTCCACAAATCTATATCGAGAGAACAGAAAGATGATGACCACACCTCTCCTGGCTACCAAGCTCTACATCCCCCGACTCCCGCCGGCACTGGTCTCGCGCCCGCGCTTGATCGAGCGCTTGAACGCCGGCCTCCAGCACACGCCCGGCGTGACGCTCATTTCTGCCCCGGCTGGCTTTGGCAAGACCACCCTGCTCAGCCACTGGATTCCGCAAGCCGGTCGCCCGGTGGCGTGGCTGTCACTGGACGAACACGACAACGACCCGCCCCGCTTTTTCGCCTACCTGGTGGCGGCATTGCAGACGATCGGCATCGAGTTCGATGACCCGGTCTTGACCTGGCAGATGGTGACCTGGCTGGGTGCAGCCCCCGGCGGGTCGCTTCAGGGTTTGCTGATCCCCTTGCTCAATCGGCTGGCGGCAGCGCCAGCCTGCGTCCTGGTGCTGGATGATTACCACCTCATTGACGCCCCGACGATTCACCAGGGAATCGGCTTCTTATTGGAGCGCGTGCCGCCTCAGTTCCACCTGGTTCTGTCGAGTCGCGCCGACCCACCGTTGCCGCTTGCCCGGCTGCGCGCCCGCCAGCAGTTGACCGAGCTGCGGGCAGCCGATCTGCGGTTCAGTCGAGCCGAGGCGGTCGCCTTTTTCCGGCAACTCGAATCGTCGCCCCTCTCCAGCGAACAGATCGCGGCTCTGGAAAACCGCACCGAGGGCTGGGTCGCCGGACTGCAACTGGTGGCACACTCGCTGCAGGGTCAAGACGCCGCAGCGGTAGCGGCTTTTGTTGACGATTTTGCCGGCAGCCAACGCTACGTGTCCGACTATTTGGCGGATGAGGTGTTTACCAGCCAGCCGGGATCGGTCCGGCAATTCCTGACCCAGACCGCCATCCTGGAACGCTTCACCGCCGATCTCTGCGACGCGGTGACCGGCAACGACGACGGACACGCCGTGCTCGACCACCTGGATCGGGTCAATCTATTCCTGGTTGCGCTCGACGGGCAACGCTGCTGGTATCGTTACCACCACCTGTTTGCCGAATTCCTGCGCCAGCAGTTGGAACGAGACACCCCGGACGACGAGCAAGCCGCGCTCCACCGGCGCGCCAGCCAATGGTATGAAACTCACGGCTGGATCAACGACGCCATTGACCACGCCCTGCGCGCCGGGGATTGGGAATCTGCCGTGCGCTTGTTGAATGTGGCACTCGATAGCGTCCAAAGGCCCCAACAGTATCAAACCTGGCAACGCTGGCTCGCCGCCCTACCCGAGACCGTGTTGCTCGCCGAGCCGCACCTGTGCGTCGAATACGCGTGGGCGTTGGTATTGGGCGGACGTCTGGCAGCGAGCGAACGCCCCTTGCAGATGGCTGAGCAAACGTGGCAAGCCCGGGGCGACGAGGCGCAGTTGGGCAAGGTGTATGCCACCCGCGCTTTTCTCGAACGCATCCGGGGTGATCTGCCCGCAGCCATCGCGCTGGCGCATGAGGCACTGACCCGGCTGCCGCCCAGCCCGGCGCGTGGTCTGGCGGCATTCACTCTGGCTCTATGCTACCATCAGACTGGTCAGGTGCAAGCCGCCGAAATGATCCTGCAGCTCATCCTGTCCAGTCGCCCCGCCAGAGACAGCTCGATCCACCTGGGATTGATGCTGATAATGGGGCTAGACCAGGTCGCTCAGGGCCGGTTGCGTCAGGCGCTACAGACCTGGACGGAGGTGCTGCAATCGGCTGAGGAAGGGGGATGGCGATTGGCGACCCTAGTTGCCCGCGCGTTGATCGCGCAGGTACACTATGAATGGAACGATCTGGATCAGTCCGCCGCATTGTGGCAAACCTGGCTAGACCAATGGGGACAACCGTCGTATGCAGATTATTTCCCCTGGCTGATCCAGGGCTTGGCCCGGTTGCAATGGTCCCGGGGTGCGGAGCAAGATGCCTTTGCCACGCTGGCGCAGGCGGCTCATCTCGCGCGCCAGCTTGGCAACCCGGTCGTCGCGACGCAGATCGAAGCCCAGCAGGTGCGCTTCTGGCTGGATCAGGGCGATCTCGCCGCCGCCTCGGGCTGGCTCCAGGCGCACCCGCTCCGGCGCGACGACGAGCCGGACTATACCCGGCAGAGCGAATACCTGGCACGGGTGCGCGTGCTGATCCACCAGGCAGATCCCGGTGCGCTGGCTGAGGCAGACCAGTGGCTCTCCATCTTGCTGGCGCAGGCACAAGCCGCTGGGCGACAGGGAGACGAGATCGAGAATCTGGTACTGCAAGCGCTCCGGGCATCGCGGGCGAACCAGCCCGAGCAGGCACTTGCGGCTCTGGAACAGGCACTGACCCTTGCCGAACCAGAGGGCTATGTCCGCACCTTTATTGACGAGGGCGAGCCGCTGGCTGCATTGCTGCGGCAAGCGGCGGCACGAGGCATCGCGCCGGGTTATGTGACCAAATTGCTGGCATCCTTCCCCCACCCCCATACCCCCACACTCCTCAGCGAACGGGAAATCCAGGTCCTCAAACTCATCGCTGCCGGCGATGACACCGGGCAAATCGCCGAGCGACTCGTCATTTCGGTCCACACTGCCCGCACCCATGTCAAGAGCATCTATCAAAAGCTCGACGTGCACAGCCGGGTCCAAGCGATAGCCAAAGCCCGCGAGCTCGACCTCATCTGACCCCTTCCCTCGTCTTATCGTACCCCACTCCGCATCCCACAAATACCCCATCCCAATACCGCATTTAGGCGATGACATTCGCCAGCCCGGTGCGCATACTGCTCGCATCACGGAATGATCGAGGAGTCTTGCATAATGTTGGACAAGCTACGCGACCGGGCGCTGCACGTCATTGCCGCCACCCCCACATGCATCCTGTCTACCACGGGACCCGCCGGGCTGCAAGCCTCGGTTGTATCCTGCCGGGTGCACGCGGCGCAGTCCGACCCCGAGCAGCAGCAAAGGGTATTTGTATTCATCCCGGTCACATCTGACCACCTCTTTAACTTGGAACATTGTCCCGAAGTCATGCTGACCACGCCCCAATGGCAATTGCGCGGCTTGGTTGGCGCAGATCAAGCCGCGCCCCCGGAGGTCACCGTCATCGAGTGTCAGCAACAGGTGATGACGTTCCAGGTGACGCCGGTGCAGATGCACATCGAACCCACCGGCGAAGGCAGCCATCGTGAAACCATTGATTTCTGCCCTCGGTTTCAGCAAAGGGAGGTGCGCCCATGATCGAATAGACCCGGCGCCGAATCGCACGTTTCGACCACAGCAGAATAGAACAAGGAGAAAAAACGATGAACGACCGAATCACTTTGCACCGCGCGGCGGCATCATCCCCGCTCCCTTCGGAGAACGCGGGGTCTGCGATCCGCACGCGCATCTCGACCCGCGCGGCGATTGAGTTGGCGAGCAAGTTGCTCTTGCTCGGCGCGCTCCTCGCGCTGTTCACGCTCTCCACGCCAGTCGCGCCGCACACTCACGCGGCGGCGACGCGCGTCCAACCCGAATGGGGCAAGCTGCCGCTTTACTTTATCGCCAACCAGGGGCAAATGGACGCGCACGTCGGCTACTATGTCCAGGGCAGCGACAAGACGCTCTACTTTGCATCTGAAGGTGTCACCTTCGCGCTGACCGACCTAACCCCCCAACCCCCTTCCCTGCAAGGGAAGGGGGAGGAGGACTCCCCTCCCCTGCAAGGGAAGGGGGAGGAGGACTCCCCTCCCC
>CAYZNA010000385.1:398-3794 GCA_964478665.1 uncultured Anaerolineales bacterium | reverse complement strand
GGATGAAGTAGGCTTTGTCGCCGTTGAAGAAACCGGCGTGGAGTTTGAACTTGACGAACCCAAACCGGCCGGGCCAGTCGCCTTTGAGGGCGAAGTCCAGCACGTCGCCGACGAGGGCCCGGGCCTCATCGGCGGGCGCGGCAGTCGGTTGGAGCGCGGCGGTCGGCGGCACGCCGCAAGCGGCCAAAGCCGCCGCGCCGAAGCCGAGGCCGCTCAGGCGGAGGAACTCGCGTCGCGTAAGGGGTGTGTGTATCATCGTCTATCTTCTCCTTATTATGAGGATGGGTGTTGCTGGAAGCCAGCACTTCTTATAGACGACGCGAGCCTGCTTGATCTTACGAGCGCCGCCAAAGTCTTCTCAGCCTGCCGTGTCTTGCCCGCCAAAGCGACACTGGTAGCCTGCACCGCTTCACGCTGTACGGGCGACCCACCGGGTCGCCCCAACCGGCAGGTCGGGCGAATGCCGGGCGCCCAGGTCCTTCTTGACATGGCTACACAAGCCCTTGCCTTCATCGCTGGTCGAACTGCAGCTCGGTCTCTCGCAGCCGGCCCGTCTGCTCCGGGTCCAGGTCGGGAATGCCGGCTTCGCCCCGCGTAGCGCATAGCACCCAGACCCGCACCCCGCGCCGGGCCAGCAGCGCCAGCGTGCCGCCACAGCGGAAGGTCTCGTCGTCGGGATGGGCGAAGACGGCCAGCAAACTTCGGTCAGCCATAGCTCTCCTCTTGACGCTATCCTCGCGGCCAGTACATGATGATGGCTACACCGACCAAACAAATCAATCCGCCGAGCAACTCGAAGGTGTCCGGCGTCTTGCAGTCAATCTGCCAGCCCCACAGAATAGAGAGCACGACAAAAACGCCGCCGTAGGCAGCATAGACACGGCCGAAGTTGAGGGCAGCCGGTTGAAGGGTGGGGATGACGCCGTACAACACTAACACAATCCCGCCCATCACGCCGAGGAGCAGATTCTTTCCATCCCGCAGCCACAGCCAGACGAGATACCCGCCGCCGATTTCGGCCAGCCCGGCCAGCGCGTATTGGCCGCGTGTTCCCGCGGGCCCTGGCCGCTACAAGTCTACAAAATACACCTCACACGCCCGAACGATCAAGTCCTTCGACATCGCCGGCTCGACGTTGAGGTATCGGGCCGCGTCGAGGATTGGCGTCAGACCCGGGACGACTGCCTCGCCCCGCCTTACCCCGGCCCCCACCCGCCACTGTCGGGAACAGCGCCAGCAGCCGGCTCACCGTGGCCTCATCCGGGCCAAGCACCCACAGCGTCTCCGCGCCGCTAATCAGCGAGCAACTGAGCGCCTCCCCCCGGTAGCACGTTGCGCCGCCCACCGGGACCGGTCCGCCACCGAAGCGCCCCCGGTTGTAGCGCCCAAAAGCCTGATCGAACTTGCGCGCGTCCTGCGGCGTGTCCCACACCGTATGCAACGCCATCGCGGTCTGATCGGTGGATTGGTTGTAGCTCACCGTGTAGGCATCGCCGCCCCAGCCGGTCGCCGCCGCCCGCGCATCTCCCTCAGAAAGCTGCTCCTCCAGAATCAGGCCCAAATACAGCTCGCCCATCGCCCCCGCGTCCACCTGCCGCCAGCCGCCCCCCAGGGTATCGGTCAGCACAATCGAGGCCACCGGCAGCGGCCGGTCGCCGGGATACTTCTCCGGGTGCAGAATTTGCTCGGTGCTCAGCGGCGGATTCCCGTAGGCCGCGTCCACCGCTGCCCAGCCGCCCTGATCCCGCAGGTGCTGCACAAAGTCCAGCCCGGCGCTATACGTGAAGTCAATCTGCTTGCTGTAAAAGGCCGGCCCACTCTCCAGCACCGGAGTCTCGAAGCCGGCAATGGCGCGCTGGATCTCGCTGCGGTCCTGCGAGGTGGCAAAATGCACCAGCCAATCCAATTGCGCGGCAGTCGCGTCGCCCTCGTACAGCGCCTGAATGGCCGCGCAGCGCTCGCTATCGTGCAAGCAATCCTCCGGCTCAAGGCGCAGCGACGAGAAGCGGAAGGCCTGATCTTGCAGCACGTGGGTGTACTCGTGGGCGTAAGTCAGGCGCTCAAAGCCGCCGAACTGGCCCTCCGCAATCACGTACATAGTCTTCACCTCCGGGTCATAAAAACCCAGAATGCCCTCCGTCTGCACCTCCAGCAGAAAGCCGTACAGATCAAAATCCGGCGGCGTCAGCCCGAAGACGGCCAGCGAGCGCACATCGTCCTGCGCTTCCGCCTGAGTGTAATTCTTCTCGGAATCCGCCTTCAGCTTCTCCCCCAGCTCGGCGCGGGTGATCATCTCCCGGTGGACCGCTTCGCCGGCCTGCAAGTCGCGCTCACCCTCCACCTGATTCTGGATCTGATCCATCACGGCGGCGAGGGATGGAGGCAGGGTCGGCGCCGGGGAGGCCGCTGAGGTAGGGGAGCCGCTGCCTGGCGTGGAGGCCGGAGTCGCCTGGCCGGGGACCGGGGTCCTGGCGGGTAGGGGCGACCCGCCGGGTCGCCCGTACTCGCGTCCGGTGGGGGTTGGCAGGGGCGCGGGTAGGGGCGACCCGCCGGGTCGCCCGTACAGCAGCAGTCCGGCGCCGGCCGTCCCCAGCACCGCCAGACACAGGCAGGCCGCCAGCAACGCCAGCGCGCCGGTCAAAATCCAGGTTGAGCGTTTCATCCAGTGTCCTCGCGCGCGGCCTCAATTGCCGCCCGCCAGAGGTCCCCGTCAGGGGGCACCCAGCGCGGCCACGAACGCCAGCGCCAGCAGCGCGATTCCGGCCGCGCCGAACAAAAAGGTGCGCGCCGCGCCCCGGGCGCGCTTTTCCTTCTCCCCGCGCTCCGCGAGCAGCGCCCGCAGGCTCTTGCGCTCCACCGCTGCCCGGCCCACCAGCGTGACTCCCGAGCCGAATTCGCCCGCGATGGGCAGGGCAGCGATCAGTAGCAGCACAAAACCGCCCAGGAAAAGCATGTCCGAGATGCCGGTCGCGGTGAAGCGGCCCAGGACCAGCGCCAGCAGCAGGGCCGCCGCCAGGGCGATCCCCATTACGCTCCCCAGCCGGCGCAGGAAGGGCAGCGGGCCGCCGCCCCCGCCGAAGGTCCCTGTCAGGGGGCGCCCCTCGCGGGAACCTTCGGCAGGTTCAACATTGTCCGGAAGTTGCGACATGCGTTGCGGGCCTCACTTTTCGGCTACGGTCACCGATTCGATCTTGTCCTCGACTGTCAGGGCGCGGGCAGCAGGCTGGCGGCGATCGTTTCGATCTTGACCGTCTTCAGCGCGTCGCCGCTCGAGGTCGGGTTATTCTGCGGGTCGCGCAGCGTGAGCGAGAGCAACACTTGCATGCTGGCCTCGTCCGCCACCTTGCCAAAGATGGTGTGGCGCCCATCCAGCCACTGCGTGGGCGCAAAGGTGAG
>CAYZNA010000385.1:0-388 GCA_964478665.1 uncultured Anaerolineales bacterium | reverse complement strand
AGAACTGGCTGCCGTTTGTATCCGGTCCGGCGTTGGCCATTGCCAGCAGCCCGGCCGAATCGAAGCTCAGGTCCGGGTGGAACTCGTCGGCAAACTCGTAGCCCGGCCCGCCGCTGCCGCTGCCGGTGGGGTCGCCGCCCTGGGCCATGAACTCGGCCAGCACGCGGTGAAAGGTGGTGTTGTCATAAAACCCCTGCTGCGCCAGAAAGACGAAGTTGTTCACCGTAACCGGGGCTTTGTCCGCAAACAGTTGCACCCTGATCTCGCCCTTTTCGGTGACGAAGGTGGCCAGGTAAATCTTGCTCGGGTCAATGGTCATGGCCGGGGGCTGGCTCCGGGGCATGGGGATGCCCCGGCTACGGGCTGAGAGGCCGCGGCGCCCGTAGCA
>CAYZNA010000384.1:0-3803 GCA_964478665.1 uncultured Anaerolineales bacterium | reverse complement strand
CCCCGCCTTATAATCCATCCCATGAAGATCGGACTGTCGCACCTGGAAGGGCGCATGGAGCAACTGGTGGAAGGCGCGTTCAGCCGGCTGTTTGCCAGCCGCCTGCACGTGCACGAACTCGCGGTGAAACTGGCCCGAGCGCTGGAGGACCATTTGCAGGCCGCTGACGATGGCAGGCTGGCCGCTCCCGATACTTTCACCGTGCGGCTGAATCCCGCCGATGCCGCCCCACTGCTTCAGGCCGAACCTGAGCTGGCCCGCGGCCTGGCTCGCGACCTGCTGACTCTGGCCCGCGAGGGCGGCCTGCTCCTGCAGCGCCCTCCACAGGTGAACCTGATCCCCGACCCGGACGTGCCGCCCCGCGCCGTGCTGGTGGAGGCGCGGCATTCGGGCCGCGCCGGGGAGACGGTCGGCATGACCCCGGTGGACTCGCCGCTGTGCCCTGCGCCGCATCCCGACGCCTTCCTGATCGTGAGCGGGGAGCGGCACGTCCTGCTCGACCGGCCGGTGGTCAACATCGGGCGCCGCCCGGACAATCACATCGTGCTCGACAATCCGCAAGTCTCGCGCGCGCACGCCCAGCTTCGGCTGCGCCAGGGGCGTTATATCCTTTACGATCTGGGGTCCACCGGCGGCACCCGGGTGAACGGGACGCCGGTGCAGGAGCACGGCCTGCGCCCCGGTGACGTGATTTCCGTGGCCGGAGTGCCCCTGATCTACGGCGAGGAGGAACCGGCCCTTGCACCCGCCAACGGGCGCACCCGCCCGCTGCCGGCGCCGCCGGGCGGAGGGTGGGCGCCGGACTCGCGCGCGCCATGAATCCGGAAGTGATTGTACTCATCGTGCGCATCGTGCTGGCGCTGCTGCTGTACGCCTTTCTGGCCGCTGTGCTGCTGGCCGGCCTGCGCGAGCTTCGTCAGGCGGTGCGCGCCGTGCCGGCCTCGCACCGGCGGTTCGGGCAGATTGTGGTCAGCGCAGCACCCGGCGATGGGGCCGGCCTTCCGGGACCGGCGACGGGGGCCACCTTCCCGCTGCTGGCGAGTACCTCGTTTGGCCGCGCAGCCACCAACGACGTCTGTCTGCCCGACCAGACCGTCTCCAGCCTGCACGCCACCCTCAGCCTGCGCGGCGAGCACTGGGTGCTGGAGGACGCCGGCTCGCGCAATGGCACGCTGCTCAACGGCGCGCCGATTGACACGCCCGCTGTGGTCACGCCGGAGGACACCTTCCAGATCGGTAGGGTTGTGTTCCGGCTGGAGCCGGCCCTGGGGACAAAAAGGCTATAATTGCGCAGGAACAACGGGAGGAAGATCCTGTTATGCTGAAAGCCCAGAATCTAACCGAGGCAATTCGCCTCTTCAACCCGGTTCAGCCCTTGAGCGGCGAAGCGCTGGCTGAGTTCTACGTGGACCGCAAAAGCGACGCGCTCGGAGAGATGGAAAAGCGCCTGATTGTGGCCCGCGAAGGCGAGCCGATCAAGATGCTGCTCACCGGGCAGATCGGTTGCGGCAAATCCACCGAACTCAACCGGCTGGCCGAAAACCTGCGGCGCCAGTATTTCATCGTCTCCTTCCCTGCCCACCGCCTGCTCTCGCTGGCCGAAGTCACTTACGTTGACCTGCTGCTGGGCATGGCCACCGCCCTGTTTCGCGAGGCCACCGAGCGCAGTGTGATCGAGAAGGCGCCGGCCCAGATTCTGGGCGAAGCGCTGGAAGACGTGCGCCTGTTCTTTGAGAGGAATATCTTCGGTTCCCTGCCCTACCGCCCGCCTGAGGAGAAGGCCGAACTGGCCGTGAAGATGAACCGGCTGGCGGCTGAACTTCAGACTAAATTTACCAACGAAGGTTACACGCGCGATGACATCCGCGGCCGGCTGGAACGACGGGTAGGAGAACTGATCGAGAAGATCAACCTGATCGCCGAGCAGGTACGCCTGAAATACCGCCGCCCGGTGCTGTTCATTGTGGAAGGCACCGACAAGCCCGATCGCGCCCGCGCGCGTGACATGTTCCTCGGCCACGGCGAATCGCTCACCAGCCCGCTGGCCTCCATCATCTACACTTTCCCGCTTGACCTGCGCTATTCCCTCGAATTCAACGACATTCAGGCGCGCTTTGCCGAGAGCTACTTCCTGCCCAACATGCGCCTGTGGCATCTGGACGGCTCGCCGGATGAGCAGGGCCGCGCACAGTTGGCGGCGGTGGTTTCCAACCGCATGAGCGAAGATCTGACTGACCGCGATGCACGCGAGGCGCTGATCGCGGCCAGCGGCGGCCTGCTGCGCATTCTGGTGCGCGTGGTGCAGCGCGCCGCCGTGCGCGCTCTGGAACGCAACCGCATCACCCTGGCCGACGCGCAGGCCAGCCTGGACAAAGAGCGCAACGATCTGATCGCCATGCTGGCCGAGGGCGACTACGCCACTCTCGCCGCCCGCCGCGCCGATAAGCGCCTTGTGAGCGGCGATCCGGCCACCCAGCAACTACTGCGCTCACTGGCCCTGCTGGAATACCGCAATCAGAAAGCATGGTGCAACGTGAACCCGCTGCTGACCGAGGCCGTGCAGGAGACAGCCGCCCTCCGTGAGGCAACGCCTTGAATCCCCTCCCCGGCCTGGCCGAGCGCCCCCAACGCGGCCTGCCTGAACATCTGGCGCGGGCCGACTTTGCCGACCTGGCCAAACTGCTGCGGCACGCCGACCAGGGCGCATGGGCCTTCGGCCTGTACAACACGGTCGCCATCCGCGACGAGGTGGTGGACGCCCTGCGCGTTCTGCTCGCCCCGCTGCCGGTGCTGGATTTTACCCTCTCGCCGGACCGGCCTGATCCGCTGGCTTGCCTGCAGGACCTGCCCGCGGGCGAACGCGCTATCCTGTTCTTCTATGACATAGAATACGCCGGCGCGGGGGCGCTCAACGCGCTGGAGTATCAGCGCGAGTGGTTTGCCGCGCACCCGCACGGCCTGGTGTTCTGGGTCACGCCGGCCGGGCAGGTGCGCGTGGCGCGCGGCGCGCCCAACTTCTGGGCGCAGCGCAGCGGGGTGTTCGACTTCCTGATTCTCCAGCCGCAGGCTCTGGCGCAAACACGCGCCGACTGGGCCAACGCCCCGATCCAGATCCAATCCCCCGAGGATTGGGAGCGGCAGATGCGCCTGTTCGGCGGCCTGTTGGCGGAATACGAGCAGGAGGTCGAGCCGTCCCCCGCGCGCCTGGCCGAACTGCACGGCAAGCTGGCCTATTTGCTCTTCCGCCGCTACCGGCATGCGGAGGCCCTGGAGCACCTCCAGGCCCAACTGCACGTCGCCAGAAGCAGCGGAGATCGCCGCGCGGAGGCGCAGGCCCTGCTCAACATGGGCCAGGTGCAGGCCTTTCTCGACCAACACGGCGAAGCCCGCGCGCGCTACGAAGAAGCGCTGCCCATTTACCGCGCCATCGGGGACCGACCGGGCGAAGCCAACACGATCCGGGCGCTGGGCGACGTAGCGCTCGAGGCAGAGGACCTCGAGCGCGCGCAACAGGCTTACGAGGACGCTCGTGACCGGTATCGCGGGCTGGGCCTGCCCGACGACGAAGCCGGCGCGCTCAACCGCATGGCTGACCTGTTCGAGCGGCAGAAGCAGTACAATCGGGCCATCTCCGGCAAAGATGAGATTGAACAACTGCTGCAAAGCTGGCTGGCCGGGAAAACCCCCTGACCCGCCTCACGATTGCCCTTCCACCCTCCCAACAGCTCCCTCGCCAACACCCCATGCCCCACTCTAACTCTAACTCTAACTCTAACTCTAACTCTAACTCTAACTCTAACTCT
>CAYZNA010000383.1:0-3829 GCA_964478665.1 uncultured Anaerolineales bacterium | reverse complement strand
CCACGTCGAAGATGGGCGCCCTGGGGCCGGTGTTCACGGCGATAATCAGCTCCGCGCCGCGCATGCCCTCCAGATGTTCGGGAGCGCCGGAAATGCCCAACATCAAATACAACTTCGGCTTCACCGTCAGGCCGCTCTTGCCCACCTGGCGGGTTTTGGGCAGCCAGCCGCGGTCAGGCCGCCGAAGGTGAGGGCCATGAGGACGAAGATGAGTTTCTGCGGGGTGGGAGCACTGGTTAGACTCCGACCTCTTGTTACTTCTCCCCGACATTCTGCCGCCGGACGCGGATAGATCCGGGGGTGATCACGGAAAAGGCCCGTACCAGTTCAGTACCGCGTTGACTGACGGTCAAAGCAACCACCTCCGCCTTGCGTGCGGGTGACAATCCAGACAATCGGAGGAGGATAACCCCGAAGGCTACACGGTGCTGGCGGAACACCAGTTCACCGAAATCCTTGTCGGCGGTCAATAACACCGCCGCCTCGCGGTCGGAGAGTTCGAGCACCGTGTCGTCAGAACTTCCCGGCTGCATTTCGGCCACGTACCACACTGAGTGACCGTCTTCCCGCAACCGGGCAACAACCTGCCGGTCCACGCCCTCGTCGGCCACGAAATTCATGCAGCGGCCTCGGCCAGCGGATAGACCACGTCGGCGCGCAAAGCGCTGGCAGCAAAAGCCAGCGCTGCCTGAATAGCCTCCCGCGTCAGGCGCGGGTGGGCTTCCAGAATCTGCTCGGCGGTTTCGCCGGAGGCCAGTTTCTCCAGAATCAATTCGACAGTGATACGCGTTCCAGCGATGGCAGGTTTTCCCATCATCACTCGGGGATCAGATACGATCAGCGCTTTGCGCATTGCCATTCCTCCAGACTTCCTCGCCCCCGGCGCAACCGGCAGTCCTCGACGCGGGACAGGATACATCCTCGCTATTGTACCGCGCTATGGGCGCTGATGGCCTCTTGAAGTTTGAAGTCTACTTCAATCTCTCCGTCAGCGCCTCCGCCACGTCAAACAAATCGCAGGTCGCCCCGTAGTGCGCCACGTCGAAGATCGGCGCCCTGGGGTCGGTGTTCACCGCAATAATCAGCTCCGCGCCGCGCATGCCCTCCAGATGTTCGGGCGCGCCGGAGATGCCCAGCATCAAATACAGCTTGGGCTTGACCGTCAGGCCGCTCTTGCCCACCTGCCGGGTTTTGGGCAGCCAGCCGGCGTCGGTGATCGGCCGGGAGGCGGAGACTGCTGCCCCCAGGGCCTCGGCCAGTTCCTCGGCCACCTCCAGATTGTCCTTGCTTCCGATCCCGCGCCCGACCGAGACCAGCTTGCTCTGGGCGGTGATGTCCACGTCGCCGCCGGCGGGCTGGATCAGCTTGACGAACTTCACCTGCAACCCATCCAGCGGGACCGGGGAGGGGATCTGCTGCACCGGCGCGCTGCCACGCCCGGCCTCGGCCGGGAAGGCCCCGGCCAGCACTGAGACGATGGCACTCTCCCCCTGCGGCACAGATTCGGCGAGGATTTTGCCGCCGTAATACTGGCTGGTGGCGGTCAACCCACCGCCGGCTGAAATATCCTTCACGTAGGCCACGTGCGGCATCCCGGTCCGCACCGAGAGCCACGAGGCCACGTCCATCCCCATCGAGGTGGAGCCAAACATAACCAGCCGGGGCGCGCGCGCCTCCACCAGCGCCTGCACCACCTGGCCCACGGCCTGCGGGTTGAACTCGGCCAACGCCGGGTGGTCCACGTACAGGGTCGCGTCGCCCCCCAGCCCCTCGGCCAGCCCGGCGGCCCCGCTACCCAGCACCACCGCGGTGGCCCTGCTGCCCGGCGCCGCCGCCAGCTCTTTCGCCTTCCCGACCATCTCGAAAGATATGTCGGCCAGCCTGCCCCCCAGATGTTCGGTGATGACCAGAATATCGTTCGACATTACAGCAACCCCCGCTCGGCAAGAATGTTGTGGATCTGTTCTGCTACCGCTTCGCCGTCGCCCTCCAGCATGACGGCGTGACCGGCGGCCACCGGCTTGTACATCTTCTGGACGGTGGAGCCGGCGCCCGTTCCCCCGGCCTCCGCCTCGATCTCGGCGATCTTTGCCTCTTTCGCCATCTGGCGGATTTTGCTGATGGGGGCGTAGCGCGGCGGTTGGGCCGCGGCCTGCACGCCGATCACGGCCGGCAGCGCAGCCTCGAACTCGGCCATCACCCCTCCGGCGTATTCCTTGTGCAGGACCGCTTTCCCGCCCCCGACCGTTACCCCGGTCACCACCCCCACGTAGGGCAGCCCGAGGTGGGCGGCCAGCATTGGTCCGAGGTTGCCGTCCCGGTCGTCGGCGGCCTGCACCCCGGTCAGCACCAGGTCGGGGTGCATGTCGCGGATGGCTTCGGCCAGCAGCTTCGCCTGCACGGCGCAGGCCAGTCCCGGCTCGAAGTCATGGGGGATCTTCGCAGCTTTGTCCGCGCCTTTGGCCAGCGCGGTGTGCAGGGCGCCCTCCAGCTCCTCGGTGGTGTCCACCCCGATCACGGTCACTGTGCCGCAGCCGGCCTCTTTGATCAGCACCGCCTGCTCGATGGCGTGCTCGTCGAACTCGTTGAGCACAAAGGTCAGGGCATCCGGATCCAGCCCGGTGCCTTCGGCGTTGATCTCGAGGTCGTCGGTGAGATTGGGGATTTGTTTGATGGGGACGATGATGTTCATGGCTCTCCGGTATCTGGTAGGTGGTAATTGGTAAGTGGTAAGTGGTAAAGGGTAAGGGGTAAATGGACTTATGCGCGTCAATCACCGTTTGCCGATTATCCATCACCAATTACCAGTTACCAGTTACCGATTACCCATCACCCATCATTGAAGCGTCCAGCAATTCCAGAATATCCCTGACCATCAGCCCGTCGTTGCCGGTGCTCTTGGCCGCGTCTTCGAAGCGGGAGACCTCGAAGGGGCAGCAGACGGCCAGCACATCGGCGCGGTACTCGGCTGCCTCGCGCACGCGGCGCTCGGAGAGGCGCATGGTGGTATGTTCCTTGCTGAAGGAGTCCAGCCACATGCCGCCGCCCCCGCCGCCGCAGCAGTAGCCGTTCTCGCGGCAGCGGCTCATCTCCACCAGCTCGATGCCGGGGATGGCGCGCAGCAACTGGCGCGGGGCGTCATACTCGCCGTTGTGGCGGCCCAGATAGCAGGGATCGTGGAAGGTGACGCGCAGGTTGAGCGGATTCTTGAGCAGTGGTTTGAGCCGGTCAAGGTGTTCAACGAGGAAGCGGGTGTAGTGTTGCACCGGCCGCTGGAAGCCAAGTTTGGGGTATTCGTTCTTGAAGGCGTTGAACTCGTGCGGGCCGGTGACCACCATGCGCTCCCACTCGTACTGTTCAAAGGCGGCGATGTTCTGTTCGGCCAGCATCTCGAACAGGCCCTTCTCGCCGGCCAGCCGCTGCGAGTCGCCGTCGTCGCGCTCTTCTTTGCCGAGAATGCCATAGTCAATCCCGAGGGCGTGGAAGATGCGGGCCGCGGCGCGGGCGGCGTCAATCCCGCGCGGGTGGTAGGAGGGGTACGAGCCGACGTACCACAGCACCTCCACCGGGCGCCCGAGGTCTTTCAGGATGGGGATCGGCGCCCCGGCGTCTTTCGCCCAGGCGTCGCGCTTGCGCTGCGGCTGCCCTAGCGGGTTGCCGAACTTCGCCGTGTCCTCGAAGGCTTTCTGCAGCTCCGGCGGCACGCCGCCGTCGAGCACGGCCTGCTCGCGCACGGCCGGCATGATCTGGATCATGTTCACTTCTTTGGGGCACACGCGCAGGCAGTTCATGCAGGTGGTGCACAGCCACAGGTCGGGCGAAGTGAACA
>CAYZNA010000382.1:0-3833 GCA_964478665.1 uncultured Anaerolineales bacterium | reverse complement strand
TGCCGCCAACCGCCGCGACCCCGGCCGCTACGACCTGTACGTGCAGGAGGTGGACGGCGGCGAGGCGCGCATGGTCTGGCGGAACGACCAGGCCGGCTTTGTGGTGCCGGCCGGCTTCTCCCCGGACGGCGCGCGGGCGCTGGTCTTTTTGCTGCGCAGCGCCATGAATCAGGACCTGTACGAGGTAGACCTGCGCGCGGGCGAGGCCCGCCGCCTCACCCCGCACGAGGGCGACGTGCGCTACGGCTCCCCGGTCTACGCCGGTGACGGGCGCGCGGTGTACTGCGCCTGCGACGCCGGCCGCGACCTGGCCGGGCTGACTCGCCTCGATTTGACCGACCTCAGCCTGAGCACGCTGGTCGAGCCGCAGGCCGAAGTGGAGCACATCGCCGCCTCCCGCGACGGGACCTGGCTGGCGCTGGCCTGCAACCGGGACGGCGCCCACGACCTCAGCCTTTTCCACCTCCCGACCGGCCGAAGGTCCCGGCCCGGCCCCGCTCTGCCCGTGGGAGCGTTGACCTCGCCCCCGACCGACTTCGGTGCGGGCGCCATGACCTTCTCCCCGGACGGGCGCCGGCTGGCCTTCACCTTTTCCACCTCCAGCCGCACCCCGGACATCTGGCTGTGGGAGCTGGACTCCGGCGACCTGCGAGCGGTCACCCGCAGCAGCCACGGAGGCATCCCGCCGGAGACTTTTGTGGAGCCGGCGCTGATCCACTACCCCACCTTTGACGGGCGGCAGATCCCGGCGTGGTTCTATCGCCCGGCGGGGAGCGGGCAGCGCCCGGTGGTGGTGTACGTGCACGGCGGCCCGGAGGGCCAGACCCAGCCCATCCACTTCCCGCTGCTGCAATACTTTCTCCATCGCGGCTACGCCGTGCTGGCACCCAACGTGCGCGGCTCCAGCGGCTACGGCAAGACCTACCTCAACCTGGACAACGTGGAAAAGCGCATGGACTCGGTGGCCGATCTGGCCCACGCGGTCCACTGGTTGCGCGAACGGCCGGGGGTGGACGCGGCGCGGGTCGCGGTCTACGGCGGCAGCTACGGCGGCTTTATGGTGCTCTCGGCCATCACCACCTATCCCGAGCTGTGGGCCGCGGCGGTAGACATCGTGGGCATCAGCAACTTCGTCACCTTTCTGGAGAACACCGGCGCCTACCGGCGGGCGGTGCGCGAGGCCGAGTACGGCAGCCTGGCGCACAACCGCGACTTTCTCACCCGCATCTCGCCCATCCATCAGGTGGGCAAAATCACCGCCCCGCTGATCGTGGTGCACGGGGCCAACGACCCGCGCGTGCCGCTGGGCGAGGCCGAGCAGATGGTGGCGGCCCTGCGCGCCCGGAACGTGCCGGTGGAATTCCTGGTGTATCCCGACGAGGGCCATGTGCTGGTGAGGCTGCACAACAAGCTGGACGCCTACCCGAAGATCGCCGATTTTCTGGATCGGCATTTGCAACCGTAGGGGCCGGCCGGCGTGCCGGCCCCCGCCGGCCGGCGCGCCGGCCCCCAGCTTGCCCCACATCGGCCGCCGGAGAATGCAGACGTGCCCGGAAAATACTTCGAGGAATTTCAGCCCGGCCAGCGCTTCAAGCATGCGTTGGGCCGCACTATCACCGAGGCCGATAACACCCTGTTCTGCGCCCTGACCACCTTCGGCACCCGGCCGCTGCACTTGAACGAGGACTTCGCAGCGCGCAGCCGCCTCCCACCCGGAGGCCGGGATCGTGCGCTTGAAACACGTCGGGCGCAACCAGCAGGGCGCGGTGGTGATCGAAGTGGAGCGCACGACCATGTTCCTCAAGCGGCCGCTGGAAGTATAATGGTTGTCGTGGAGAGGATGGAGTGAAAGATCTATTTCTGCTGGACCCGGAGGTCGTGTTCCTCAATCACGGCTCCTTCGGCGCCACGCCGCGCCCGGTGTTCGAGGTCTATCAGGACTGGCAGCGACGGCTGGAGCAGCAGCCGGTCCACTTCATCATCACCGAACTGCCGGGCCTTCTGAAGCACGCCCGGCAGATTCTGGGGGAGGTTCTGCATGCCCCGGCGGGTGATCTGGTTTTCATCCCCAACGCCACCTTCGGCGTCAACGTTGTGGCGCGCTCGCTGGCGCTTGGCCCGGGCGATGAAATCCTGGCCTCGGATCACGAGTACGGCGCCTGCGAGAACGCGTGGGAGCTGATCTGCCGCAAGACCGGGGCTACTTACGTGCGTCAGCCCGTCCCCCTTCCGGTTGAGTCCGGCGAGCAGATCGTCGAGCAGTTCTGGCAGGGTGTGTCGCCTCGCACGCGGTTGATTTTTCTCAGCCACATCACCTCCTCCACTGCGCTGCGCCTGCCGGTGGAGGCCATCTGCCAGCGGGCGCGGGCGGCCGGCATCCTCACCCTGCTTGACGGGGCGCATGCGCCCGGCCAGATTCCGCTGGACATGCAGGCCATCGGCGCCGATTTCTACGCCGGCAACCTGCACAAGTGGGCCATGGCGCCCAAAGGGTCGGCTTTCCTGTACACCCGGCCTGAAAGGCAAGGCCTGATCGAGCCTCTGATCGTGAGTTGGGGCTGGGGCGCGAACGCGATCTACAACTCCGGTTCGGCGTACATTGATGCGCTTGAGTGGTGGGGCACCCGCGACTGCTCGGCGTATCTCGCGGTCCCGGCTGCACTTCAGTTCCAGGCCGACCATGACTGGGCGTCGGTCCGCCAGAAGTGCCATGAACTGGTCCGCCAGGCGCTGCACCGCATCTGTGACCTGACCGGTCTCGCGCCGCTGTACCCGGATGATGCCGGGCTGTACCACCAGTTGGCAATTGCCCCCCTGCCGCCGGTCGCCGACCTGCCGGGCTTCAAAGAGCGCCTGTACCAGCAATACCGGATCGAGATACCCTGTTTCGAATGGGCCGGGCGCCAACTGATCCGCGTCTCCGTGCAGGGCTACAACACCCAGGCCGATATTGATGCCCTGCTGGCGGCGCTGCCGGCGCTACTGGCTCGGGCGGCCGCCTCGTGAACGAAGCCCCCAACCCTGAAGCGCCCCCACCAGGCTCTCCACAGTCGGCAGTTGCGAAGGGGGGGGCTGGCTCGCGCGCCGCGCGCCTCGTCCCGACCTGTGGCAATCGTCCCGCGATTCCGTGGCAATCGGCACTGGCCGGCCTCCCCATACCTGATTACTAATTACTGGCGGCCGGCGCCTGGCCATTGCTCACTGCCCACTGACCACGCCCCCTGATCACTCGCCACTCACCCATTACCCATTACCCACCATTACCCATTACCACTTACCACTTCCCACTCACCGGAGGATCATCATGCCATCTGCAGTTTATGCCGTGTCCGGCGGGGTCTCCAGGTTTGCCAAGGCCCGCCCGGACAAAACCTTTCAGGCTGTGGTCAAAGAGGCCTACGACTACGCTATTGAGGACCTCGGCCTGACCTTCGAGCAATTCACCGAACTGGTGGACGGCTCGGTAGCCTCCTACTTTTCCGATCACTTCACCCGCCAATTGATGGCCGGCATCATGGCCCAGGACTATCTGGGCCTGTGCCCCAGGCCCGGCCACCGGGTGGAGGGCGGCGGGGCCACCGGCGGGTTGTGCTTTCAGGAGGCGTGGAAGTCGGTGGCCTCCGGCCACATGGACATTTGCGTGGCCTACGGTTTCGAGACCATGAGTCACGTGGAGACGTGGAAGGGCAACGAGTTCATCGCCCTGGCCTCGGACGTGAGCTTCGATTACCCGGTGGGCGGCTTCTACTCCGGCTACTACGCCATGATGGTCACGCGCCACATGAAGGAGTTCGGCACCACGGTCGAGCAGATGGCGCACGTCTCGGTCAAGA
>CAYZNA010000381.1:0-3849 GCA_964478665.1 uncultured Anaerolineales bacterium | reverse complement strand
GAAGCGCAACGACCGGCCTCCGTTCCGGGCGACCCCGGCCAGCTCGGCCCTCAGCCGCGGCAGGCGCCACGCCGGGTGCGCCTGCGCCGCCCGCCCGAGGATCACTGCCAGCTTATGGGCGATGGCCAGCTCGGCCGGCTGGGTGAACAGGTCCTGCGCCAGGGTGAGCACGATCTGGTCGGCGGGCAGGGGCGCCGTCCCCTGCCAGCGGCGGACCAGGGCGCGGAACTGCTCCAGCAGGTCGTGGCCGGCCGGGTCGCTTTCCGCCAGTCCGGAGTCCGCCAGCCAGTCGCGGTCGGCGCGCGGCCACAGGTAGTCCTCGACCTGAGCGCACTTGCGCAGCAGCTTCGCCAGGGCCTCGACGTGCGCCGCGGCGGCGGGGTCATCCCGGTCGGCGCGGCGCCAGACGCGGAACACGGTGGCCAGGCGGGCCGGCGAGTGCGGTTCGGAGAGATAGCTGAACAGGTTGCCCAACGCGCCGGCCGCCTGACGGGTGGTGCCGGTGCTGCGCAGCAGGCTATCCACGGTCTCGATGCCGCGCTTGCGCAGGGCGTCGTTCACCTCGAAGCCGCGCACGTTGCGCGGCGCCAGCACGGCCACCGTCCGCTCGCGGTTGTGGGGCAGCCAACGGGCCAGCGAGTCCACCACCGCGGCGACCTCCTCGGCCGGGGTGTAGCCGCGCGAGATCAGCCGGATGGCGGCCGGGTCATCGGGCGGGTTGGGCTGGGGGTCGCCGGGCGGGGTGGGGCGGATGGGGGGCGGGGCCAGGGCCTCGCGCGCCTCCGGGAGCGGGTGGGCGGTCCGGGTCCAGGTCACAAAGTAGTTGGCCAGGTCAATGATGCTCTGGGTGGAGCGACCGGATTCGGGCAGGTCGCGCGGGAAATCGGCCTGATCGCGAAAGCGCCGCAGGAGTATGGGATCGGCGGTGGTGAAGGTCTCGTAGATTGCCTGATTGGGGTCGCCCACCCGCACCCAGTTGCCGCCCGGCCCGGCCAGCAGGCGCAGAATGTCCTCTTGCAAGCGGCTGCTGTCCTGGGCCTCGTCTTCCAGAAGATAGGGCGAGCGTTCGCTCAGCCGGGCCAGCAGGCGATCGTCCAGCTTGAGCGCCTGCAGCGCCAGCCGGATCAGATCGTCGAAGTCCACCGCGCCGCGATAGGCCAGCGCGCGCTGGTAGTCGGCGTAGATGGCCGCGCCCATCTCGGCCAGCGGCAGGGGCAGGGGCAGGCCGCGCGCCCGCTCGCGCAGGGTATCCGGGGTGGCCTGCGCGTCTTTGGCGGCGCGGATGAAGCTGAGGGCCACGCTCTTCACCAGTTCAGGTAATGGGTCGCGCCGCACCCACTCGCGCTTGCCCTCGTCGAGGTCGGGGGCGAGCAGGTCGTCCAGGGCGTAGGGGTTGCCTTGCAGCCAGGCCTGGGCCGCTTCGTCGCGGACGAAGTCGGCTTCGCGCTCGTCAATAATCTGAAAGTCGTCGGCCAGCCCCACCAGCGCCGGGCGTTCGCGCACCAGATCGTGGGCCAGGCCGTGCAGGGTACGCACACGAAAGCCCAGCGGCAGCAGGTCGCGCTCTTTGAGAAAGGCGCTCACCCGGCGCGCAAAGTTGTTCACTGCCGAGTTGACCAGCGTGACCACCAGCACTTCCTGCTCGTCGCCCAGCCGGTCTCCGGCGATGATCTCGGCCGCCAGCAGCGACAGGGTCCACGTCTTGCCGCTGCCGGGCACGGCGGCCACGCCCATGCTGCCGTGGGTGTATTCGAGAAGGATTTGCTGGCCGGGGCGCAGGGTGGGCATGGGGGGCAATGACCACTTACCAATTACCCGTTAGCGGGGATCGGTAAGTGGTAAGTAGTAAGTGGTAGCTGCTGCATGAGGCGCTGAATGATGCGCAGCAGGGCGCTCTGCTGCTCGAAGCCCTGCTCGCCCAGTTCGCTCAGCCCCAGATAGACGCCGCGCCGGCAGCGGCGAATCAGCCCGATGGTGATGCGGTACAGGTTCTCGCGGTCGGCGGCGTATTCCTCCTCGTCGGTCCATTGGCGGCCGGCGGGCCACTCCCGGCTGAGCACGTAGGGGTGGGTGAGGGGCTGGTACAGGCGCTGAAACCAGCCTGGCCCGCCCACATTCAGCCAGAACTGGTAATCCACCGCGCGGTTGCGCATGAGAAAGGTGTGGGCCGGGGCCAGCAGCACGGCGTCCTCCGGGGCGGCCCGCCAGCGGGCGAGGTACTGGGCGGCAATCACGCCCTGACGCACCATTGCCAGATATTCGCGCCCGGGCGGGACTCCGGCCTCCCGCAGCGCCTGGCCGGCCACCAGACGGAACTTCTGCGCCGATTCGATCAGGCTGGCAGCCACCTCGCCGGCGTCGTAGTCGCGGTGGAAGCGGTATCCGGGCCGGGAGAGCAGCTCACCAAACAGCCGGCCCAGGAAGTGATCCAGCTCCTCAGCCGGGCCGGCCTCGCGTTCGGCCAGCCATAGCCGCAGGCCCTCGTAGCGCCCGCCCAACCGGTAGGTGATGCGCTGCTGCATCTCCGGCTTCAGGTCGTCAAAGGAGGTCAGCGTGGGCGCCCCCTCGCGGAAGCGATACAAAATCTCGGCCAGCAACTGCCCGCGCACCAGGTCCAGATCGTCAATGGCCTGCACCAGCGCGTAGGCCACGTCGAAGCGGGCCGGCGCCGCGCCCCAATCCGGGTGGGCCAGCGCGGCCAGGGCCAGCAAGCAGCGCGCGGCCGGCTCGTCGTGCAGCGAGCGCGAGGGGCGGTGCGAGCGGGCCGGGACGCCGCGCGCGGCCAGCCGGTCGAACAGCGAGAAGCGCAGCGCGTCGCTCACAAAAGGCGCCAGCACCACGATCTCGCCCGGCGGCGTTCCCTGCTCCACCAGCCGTCCGATCTGCTCCGCTACCCAGTCCAGCATCTGGGGATAGAAGCGGTGATATTCATAGACCAGGGCGCTGCCCATTCCAACGTTGAACGTTGAAACGTTTAACGTTGGAACGTTCAACGTTGACCGCCGAAGGGCCTGACGCAGGCCGGTCCCGAAGGCCAACAGCGCCGGGGAGGCGATGTGGGAGCGGTCGAAGGTCAGGCGCTGGTCGCACAGCTCGCGCAGGCGCCCGGCGCCCTGCGGGTCGGCTCCCAGAAAGCGGCGGAAGCCGGCCTCGTGGTCGCAGATCAGCAGCGCCGAGCGGCAGTGCGGCAGCCAGTCCGCCAGCAGATCGTGGGCGGCCGGGGTGTCTTCTTGCACGTTGTCCACGATCAAATGGCGGTAGGTTTCCAGCAGGTACTCGCGGCACAGCGGCAGGGTCCACAGGTGCCGGCGGAAGACCTCCAGTTGCAGCGAGAAATCGAGCAGGTTGTGCGCCAGACAGTATTCGCGGAACTGCGTCGCGCACAACTGGGCGTCGTCGTACACCCGCGCCTGGGCCGGCTCGCCGATCCACGCCGCTTTCAGGCGCGAGCCGATCTCGGTGTGCGGGAAGCCGACCACCGCCGCTTTGTTG
The DNA here is from genome assembly GCA_964478665.1 of uncultured Anaerolineales bacterium. Taxonomy (GTDB): domain Bacteria; phylum Chloroflexota; class Anaerolineae; order Anaerolineales; family CAYZNA01; genus CAYZNA01. Next base: position 357 of record CAYZNA010000381.1, on the reverse strand, counting down.
AGGTTATCCAGAATCTGGCTGTACAGGCGGTTGCGATCAATGGTGACCGGTTCGAAGCGGCCCTCGGCCAGTTGCGGTCCCACCAGCCGGGCCATGAAGTACTGGGCGGTCTCCAGCGTGAGGAAAGTGGGCGGCCGGTCCGGGTGGGCAAAGCCGGCCGGTTCGGCGGCCAGCGGCCAGAACAGGTCCACCATGCGCTGCGCCAGGCCGCCCACAGTGGAGACGTTCACCACCCCGCCGGCCGCCGCCTCCGACCACAAGAGGGAATCGTAATACGGCCCGGCCAGGGTGCGCTGCGGGACCAGCACCAGCACCGAGCCGGCGGGTACGCCGCCGGCCAGCAGTTGCCTGAGGCGC
>CAYZNA010000380.1:0-3850 GCA_964478665.1 uncultured Anaerolineales bacterium | reverse complement strand
GGCTTCCCGCAGGGGCTGTTCGTGCCCTTGGCCGGCGTCGCCGGGGCGCGGGCCGCACGGCAGGCCGGGCAGGTGGCGCAAGTGGTGCACCTTGCGGCGGACGATCTGGCCTCCGGCTCCGTCACGGTGCTGGCGCGCGATTTTCAGTTGTCCCTCACCGGACGGAACAAGGGGGCGGTCTTCGGCGGCGGCAACGACTGGTTGCTGGCCTACCTGATCAACTTCAACCTCAGCGGCGACCCGGGTCTGGCGGCTGCGCTGCGCGACCCCACCCCGGGGACGCTGGCCGAGCGGCACGTCGTCCGGCCGCCGGTTGCGGCCGGGGAGAGCAACCAAACGCTGGGCCGGTTGGTGGCCAGCCTGATGCCGTACATCTTCTACTTTCTGTTGCTGATCAGCAGCGGGTACATGATGCGCAGCGTGGTGGCCGAGAAGGAGAGCCGCACGGTGGAGCTGCTGCTGCTGAGCGTTGCCCCGGTGGAGCTGATGGTGGGCAAAATCCTGGCCATGACCGTGATCACCGCCGGTCAGGCGCTGGTCTGGCTGGGCGGCGGGCAGTACATTCTCAACCGGGGGGCGCGGTTGCTGGACGTGTCCGCTTACACCTTTCCGCCGGGGTTCTGGGTTCTGGCCGGGCTGTTTCTGGTTTTCGGCTTTCTGATGTACGCGGCGATCATGGCCGCGGCCGGGGCAATCTCCACCAACATCCGCGAGGGTGGGCAGGTGACCTGGCTGCTGATTGTGCCGCTGCTGCCCACGCTGATGTTCGCCAACGCCTTCCTCGAGACGCCCGACGCGGCCCTGCCGATTGCCCTCAGCCTGATCCCCTTCAGCGCGCCCTCGGCCATGGTGACCCGGCTGGCCCTGATTCCCACGCCGGCGTGGCAGGTGGCGCTCAGCCTGGGTGGTGTGATTGCTGTGGCCTGCCTGGCTGTGTGGCTGGCGGCGCGCTTTTTCCAGTCCGGCAACCTGCTCTCGGAAGAGGCGTTCAACTGGCGCCGGCTGGCGACCGGCTGGCGGCGTCAGGAACGTTCAACGTTGGAACGTTGAACGTGCCAACGAGGTCAGTGGGCCTCCTGGGTCAGCTTCCAGGCGCGCAGCACCTCGGCCACGCTCCACGCCTGGGCAATGCAGCCGCGCGGGGTGAAGGGCGGGTCGCCGTCGAAGATCTCGGCAATGCTGCCCAACCCGTGATCGGCCAGATGGTAGGCCATCGTCTCCAGAAAGGAGCGCGCCAGGGCCGGGTCGCGGTACACCTTGAGGTGGGCCTCCACAAACGGCCCCAGCAGCCAGGCCCAGGCCGTGCCCTGATGATAGGCCGCGTCGCGGCTGCGCAGGTCGCCGCCATACTGGCCCCGATAGCCGGGCGTGGTGGGGGCCAGCGAACGCAGCCCGTGCGGCGTGTACAGCAGCCGGGCGCAAATATCCACCACCGCCTGCGCGCGGGGGTCATCGGGCTGCAGCGGGGCGTAAGGCAGCGAGATCGCCAGCAATTGGTTGGGGCGCAGGGCGGGGTCCGACTTGCCGCGCGGGGGCAGGTCCAGCACGTCGAACAGGCAGTTCAGCTTCTTGTTCCAGAACTTGCCAAAGCTGGCGGCGGCCTGCTCGGCCAGGGCGCCGTAATCGCGGCGCGGCACCTTGATTTCCAGCATCTGCGAGAGGCGCGCCATCACCCGCAGGGCGTTGATCCACAGGGCGTTGATTTCCACCGGCTTGCCGATGCGCGGCGTGACCACCCAATCGCCCGCCTTCGCGTCCATCCAGGTGAGCTGCACGCCCTCCTCGCCGGCGTACAGCAGCGCATCCATGTGATCCATGCCGATCCCGTGGCGGGTGCCGCGCACGTGGAAGCCGATCATTTCCTCCAGCAGCGGGAAGAGGTCGCGGGCCAGGCGGGTCTTGCCGGTGGCCTCGGTGAAGCGGTCAATTGCGTGGAAGTACCACAGGCTGGCGTCGGCGGTGTTGTACTCGGGCTGTTCGCCGGCGTCCGGGAAGCGGTTGGGCAGCATGCCCCGGTCGGTGTACCCGGCGAAGGTGCGCAGGATGGACTCGGCCTCGGCGTGGCGCCCGGTGGACAGGCACAACCCGGGCAGGGCGATCATGGTGTCCCGGCCCCAGTCGCCAAACCAGGGATAGCCGGCCAGCACGGTGTGGCCAGGCCCGCGCCGCACGATGAACTGATCGGCGGCCAGCGGCAACTGCCGGATCCACGCCGGGGCCGGATTGACCCTTGCCCGCGCCTGCAACTCGGCTCCCCGCTGGCGCTCGTCCTCCAGCGCCTTCTCCCACCCGTTCGCCTGCTCGGCCCCGACCCGGTCTTCGCCCGGCCCATCCACGGCCGCCAGCACCGCCAGGGTCTCGCCTGGTTGCAGCGTGGCGTTGAAGCGCCCGGCGCCGTACAAAGCCTCGTGGTCCGGCAGGCCGCGATAGGCCTCCACCCGCCAGTGGAAGTTGGCGTACCAGGCCCCCTCTTCCCTGAAGCCGCCTCTGGTGGCAACCACACGGAAGCGACGCGCGCCGGGGAAGGCATTGACCGCAAAGCCGGCCGGGACGCGGGTGACCTCCGGCGACCACTCGCCGCGCGTCTCGCTGTGCGCATCGCGGTAGGTGACCAGCGCCAGCAGTTCCAATGAAAGCGGGTGGGTAGCGCGTGTCAGGCTGTAGGTCACAAAGGTGTGGTCCTGGCCGTGGGGCATCCACACCCGTTTGACCAGGGTGGCATCCTCCAGGCCATAGGTCCACGTGGGCACGTTGCCCTCCAACCGGAAGCAGTCTATCAGCCGGTAGCCGTGGGGGGAGACCGTGCCATCGCCGAATTCGTTGGTGGCCAACTGGTAGCTGTTTTTGCCGAGGGTCGCGGTCTCGTCCAGCCTGGCGAGCAGCACCGTGCGCGCCAGCGGCGGCCGCAGGGCTGCCACCAGCAGGCCGTGATAGCGCCGGGTGTGGGCGCCGGCCACCGTGCCCATGGCCCAGCCGCCCAGGCCGTTGGTCACCAGCCACTCGCGCCGCAGGGCAGCGGTCAGATCGCCGGTTATCTCGCGTCCGAATTCGATCATGGTCTGGTCAGAATGGCCCTCGCCGGCGCGCCATCCGCGCCCCCCACTTTGAGCGGCAGGCAGATCAGGCCATAGCGCCCCGGCCTCACGTTGCTCAGGTCCAGCCCCTCCAGCACCACCACGCCCGCACCCAGCAGCGCCAGATGCACCGGGGCCGGATCCTCGAAGGGCGCCACCGATAGATAGTCCACGCCCACCAGCCGGTAGCCGCGACCGATCAGCCACCGCGCGGCCTCCAGACCCAGCGCCACGTAGTCCTCGCGGAAGCGCCCGCCGGCCTGCGCCCACAGCGCGGAGTTGCGCGTCTTGAGCAGCACGCGCCGCGTGCGGGCGGGGATGCCGGCGGCCTTCACTGCCTCCCGGTCAATCACCCGCTCCACGGAGGTGAGATCGGCCACCACCGCGCGCCCGATCAGCACGGCAAGCGGCAGGTCCTCCACCGGGCCGCCATCCGGCAGGAAGTGGGCGGGGGCGTCCACGTGGGTGCCGGTGTGGGCGCTCATCGCCAGGCGGGTGAGGTTGTATCCGTCCCCGGCCTCCAGCGTCGCCACGCGGGCCACCTCCAGCGGGGGGTCGCCCGGCCAGCGGGGCATGTCGGGTGTGATGGTGAGGGTGATGTCAAATATCTTCATGTTTGTGCGCCTCGTCCCGGGTAGAGTTCCTCCGATTATACCCGCAGTCAGGGGGAACTTCCCAAAAGCGCCGGGTTTTCGGGAGCGCTACCTCGCGCTGCCCGCAGGCGGGGCATCCCGATGCCCCGCTCGCCGGAGGGACACGAACGCGGGCATGGGGAT
>CAYZNA010000379.1:0-3853 GCA_964478665.1 uncultured Anaerolineales bacterium | reverse complement strand
ACCTGTTTACCTGCCTACCTGCCTACCTGTTTACCTGCCTACCTGCCTACGCCTTCCCCGCATCCCGCGCCCTGACCGCCGCCATGATTTGCTGGAAGACCAATCCGCCCTCTACCATGCCGAAGTGTACCGGGTCAATATCCAGCACAATGGTTCCGTAGGGCGCGGCGGCCTGGGTGAAGCTCTTCTTCTTATAGCGTACCTGTGGCGCGACCAGCACCACATCCAGCGAATTGACGGTGTAGTCCCAGCGAGCCATGTAACTCGCCTCGACCGCCTTCAGTTCCATCGGCACGCCGGCTGCTTTTGCGGCCTCGATGATCCTGGCCTCCAGCAGGCTGGACGACATGCCCATCGCGCAGACCATGATGACGCGGAGTGGCTTTTGTTCGGCCATGTTTTGCTCCTGTGACGGGTGAGGGGTGACGGGTGAGGGGTGACGGGAGGGGAGGGCCGCCTCACCCATTACCTCTTACCCGCCCCCGTCACCTCAGTTCGGGAAAATACTCCCGGTGCTCCACCCTGTACTCATCCAGAATCGCTTTCGCGGTTTCGTAGGACGGGACCAGCGGGTGCAGGGCCAGGGCCTTGAGGGCCTTTGCGTACGACCCCTCCACCGCCGCCTCGATGGTCAGCCGCTCGTAGGCTTTGACGCTTTTCATCAGCCCGAGGGCGTGGTCCGGGATGGCGCCGAGGGCCACCGGGCGGATCACCCCCTGGCCTACGTAGCAGGTGACCTCTACCACGTCGTCCTCGGACATGCCCGGCAGGGCGCCCCGGTTGGGGACGTTGAGAATGGACACCCCCGGGGACCCGCTGCCGCTGAGGGCCTCCAGCACCCCCAGCGTGACCCCGGTGTAGCCTTCGGCCGCGGCGGCGATCTGCCCCCCCGGGCCGGTTTCCCCGGTCCGGGGGGCGGCGCCCTCGGGGGTGGGCGCGTGGCTGCGCTCCCCGGTCTCGATGGTCATGTAAGTGCTATGGCGCTGATCGAGGTAGCGGGCGTAAATCGCCTCCACCGCTCCCGGATCGGCCTGCTCGTCCCGCACCCGGCGCAGCCCGGCGTACAGCTCCTGATTGAAGGGCAGGATCTGCAGGGCGCGGCTCTGCCCGGCGCGCAGCAGGTTTTCCACCGCCTGCTCCGGGTAGTAGTAGAAAAACAGGTACTCGTTGGGGATGGCGCCCAACGCGGCCACAAAGGCCGGGTCAAAGGGCAGCCCCGGCAGGCGGTCGCCCCGCGCCAGCAGCATCCGCAGCAGGTCCGGCGCCCGGTCCACGCCGCGCAGGTAAATGGCCCGCAGCCAGCCGAGGTGGGTCAGGCCGTAGTATTCGGGAAACAGGTCGCCGGGCCGGGCGCCCAGAAAGGCGGCCGCGGCCCGGGTCATGGCCGCCGGATTGTCGCAGATGCCCACCGCGCGCTCGAACCCGGCCACGCGGGTGATGGCCTCGGTGACCATGCCGGCCGGGTTGGTGAAGTTGAGCAGCCAGGCGTCGGGGGCCAGCTCGCGGATCAATTCCACGTAGCGCAGCATGACCGGGATGGTGCGCAGGGCCATGGCAAAGCCGCCCGGCCCGGTGGTCTCCTGGCCCAGCACGCCATGGCGCAGGGGCACTTGCTCGTCCACCACCCGCGATTCCATCAACCCGGCGCGGAAGGTGGTGACGACAAAGTCGGCGCCCTCGATGGCCCGCCGGGGGTCGGTAGCCCATTCGACCTCGAAAGCGGCCCGCCCGGCCAGCCGGGGTTTGCTGGCCAGGCGCATCAATTCCAGCCGCTCGGGGTCTATGTCCATCAGGCACACGCGGGCCAGCGGCAGGCGTTCCTGAAAATCGAGGATGCTCTGGATGACAAGCGGGGTGCGCGCGCCGCCCGCGCCGATGAAGGTAAGTTTCATAGCCGGGTTTCCGGGGAAGCAGCCCTGACAGGCCGGTGTGAAGCGGGTCTGTCAGGGCTTGTGCAAGCCGGCCGGGGTCAGGACGGGGCCGGGACGGCGGCCGCCGGTACGTGGACGACCTCCTTCTCCAGCACCTCCCGTTCCCAGGCCTTGAAGGCCGGGTACCAGATCACGCCGGGGATGACGAACTCGGTGAGGATCACCAGCACGCTGGCGCGCCAGTCGAAGCCGGTCGCCATAAACATCAGGATGGGCGAGGGCAGGGTCCACGGCGCGGCGATGTAGGTGGGCGTCACCATATTCAGGGTGTGAGCCAGATAGGCGACGCTGGCGTTGAGGAAGGTGATGACGATGAAGGGGATCGCCAGCACCGGGTTGAAGATCACCGGCGCGCCGAAGGTGATCGGCTCGTTGATGTTGAAGATGCCGGGCCAGATGCCCAGCCAGCCCACGCGGCGCAGGCGCGGCGCCCTGCTGCGGATGAAGTAGAACGCCAGCGGCAGGGTGGCGCCGGAGCCGCCGGGCACCACGTAGCTGCGGAACAGGCCGGTGTAAATGGCGGTCGGCTTCAGGCCATCGGCCACGGCCTGGGCATTGACGGCCAGGTTGGCGGTCCACACCGGCTCGAGCACGATGCCGATGGTCAGGTCGCCGTGGATGCCCATCGTCCACAGGAAGCCGTGGAAGGTTTCGGCGATGGCCACCGCCACGTACGTGGAGGCCGCCGGCACCACTTTCGAGAGCACCTGGAACAGGCCCTCGGCGATGTCCAGGTTGAGCAAGAAGCGGATGACCCACCAGCCAAAGATGATCACTGCGCCGGGGATCAGGGCCACGAAGGCGTTGGCGATGGCTGGCGGCACTCCGGCCGGCATGCTGATGACCAGGTTGCGCTGGACGAAGAAGCGGTAGACTTCCACCGAGACCAGCGAGATCACAATGGCGGTGAACAGGCCGGTGTTGTCCAGATGGGTGGCCGGCTCGCCCCCGGCGATCTGCGGGCTGGCAACCAGCAGGAACGATAGGAAGCTGAAGATCACCGGCATAACGGGGTCCAGGCCGCGCCGGCGCGCGAGGGCGTACGAGATCGAGAGGGTCACGTACACCGATAGCAGGCCGAAGGTGATGTTGAAAGGCACCCACAGTTTGTCGCCCAGACTCATCTGCCCTTCCGCCGCGCTGGTGAAGAACGGCAGGTCGCCGAGGTAGCACTCGGAGCCTTTGGCCAGGCTGCACGGGAACTGGAGGATGATGAGCACCACCGCGCCGATGATGATGAGCGGCATGAGCGCCACAAATCCATCGCGCACGGAGGCAAGGTGCGGCTGGTCGAACAGCGGCGCCATGAATTCCATGGCGTCTGCCAGACGGTCGGCCCAGCCCTTCTTCTCTTTCGTGGTTTGCATGACAGTACTCCTCTCCGGGTGATCGAGTGACACAAGCAGGGACGCTGGTGGAAAGACGAGTGCTTTGCTTCCCCCTCTTTGCTCCTTTCTCCCTCACCGCGCCGCTGAACCGGGCCCCCGGGCCGGCCGAACGGTATCAACCGGGGCACTGACAAGTATATTACAAACGCCTGCAAAGGCAAGTCAGGGGAAGTTCAGGGGCATTTCACCCCGGCGGCCCCGGTATCTGCGGGGCATGGGGATGCCCCGCCCACGGGCCGTGGCGCTGCGGGGCAGGGGAATGCCCCGCCCACGGGCCGTGGCGCTGCGGGGCAGGGGGAGGCCCCGTCCACGGCCGGGTAGCGCGGGCATCCCCATGCCCGCGCGGGCGATCTTCCACAAAGATGAAGTGCACCCGAGGTCAGATCAGGCTATCGGCAGGCCGGTCCAGGACTCGGCGCAGGAAGCGGGCAAAATGGAATGCGTCGTCGAAGTTGCTGGCCAGCCCCAGCGAGCAGCGCACGGCGCCGGTGGTCTTGCCGTCAATCACCAGCAGGAATTGTTCGAGCGTCATGC
>CAYZNA010000378.1:0-3868 GCA_964478665.1 uncultured Anaerolineales bacterium | reverse complement strand
CCTTTCCTCCTTCCCTCCTTCCCTCCTTCCCTCCTTTCCTCCTTCCCTCCTTCCCTCCTTCCCTCCTTTCCTCCTTTCCTCCTTCCCTCCTTCCCTCCCCCATGCCCCTCCTCCCCCCCTCCACCCTCCCCCACCTCAACCGCCTCCGCCTGTCCGCCTCGCGCGTGCGGGCGGGGGTGATGAAGGGCGAGCGGCGCTCGACGAAGCATGGCAGCTCGATTGAGTTCGCCGACTACCGCGATTACGCCCGCGGCGATGACCTGCGCCGGGTGGATTGGAACGCCTACGCCCGGCTGGATCGCCCGTACGTCAAGTTGCTGGAAGAGGAAGAGGACCTGGCCGTTCACCTGCTGGTGGACGCCTCGGCCTCCATGGATTGGGGGCCGGGCGAGGCGCAAAACAAGTTCCGCTATGCGCTGCGGCTGGCGGCGGCGCTGGGCTACATTGCCCTCGCCGGCGGCGACCGGCTGACCGTGGCGCTGTTGCGGGCCGGCGGACGTCCGGCTCAGTTCGGCCCGCACCGGGGGCGGGGCCACGCGCTGCGGCTGTTCGGTTTTCTCGAGGGGCAGGCGGCGGCCGGGCAGACCGATCTTAACGCCGCCCTGCGCGGTTACGCCCTCGGCGCGCGGGGCGCGGGGCTGGCGCTGCTGATCTCCGACCTGTTTTCCCCGGCCGGCTACCGCGAGGGGCTGACGCAGTTGCAGGGGCGGGGCTACGAGGTGGGCCTGCTGCACCTGCTTTCGCCCGACGAGCTGGACCCGCCGCTGGCCGGCGACCTGCGGCTGGTTGACGCCGAAACCGGCGCCGGGCAGGACGTCAGCCTGGATGGCGCCCTGCGCGCGCGCTACCGCCGGCGCGTGGCGGCGTGGCGCGACGAAATGGCCGGTCACTGCCGGAAGCGGGACGTACACTTCATCCCGGTGGATACGGCGAAACAGTGGGACGAATTGGTGCTACACGACCTGAGGCGGCGCGGCCTGATCCGCCAGGCCGGCTAATTCTAGCCTGGCGCCAGCTCGGCCAGGGTTTGCGACGTAAGGCCGACGATCTCGCCAAAGGTCAACAGTGGGTCGGGCAGCTCCCACAGCCAGGCGATGCTCAGCCAGAAGCCGGGGAGGATTTTCGAGTGGTAAACGCCGCCGCGCGGGGCGACATAATCCAGCACGCCGGATGCGTCGCGCTGGTAGAACAGGGCCCGCTGGCGGCGGGGACGCGGGTCCACGATCCAGTACTCCGGCACGCCGCACTCCTGATACTCGATGAACTTCTCGTCGTAGTCGCGGGCAACGCTGTCGTCGGAAACTACTTCCACGATCAGGTCCGCCGGGCCATCCAGCCGCTGCTCGCTGAGGCGTGAGAGGTTTGCGGTGGCCACAAACAGCACGTCCGGCTCACGGGAGTTGCCCCCCGGCCGGCATTTCACCTCGAAGGGGGCGATGAAGACCTCGCCGAGTTTGCGAAAAGCTACAAAGGACTGTATCAGATGGGCAAGGTAAAGGGCGATGCGCTGATGGCTTGTAAGCGGCGGCATGTGATAGACAACCTCCCCATCCACCCATTCGACCAACTGCCCCTCGTTCGGCAGGGCGAGGTATTCTTCGTAGGTCGGGCGCTGCGTTTTGCCCGCAATCACTTCGTGGGTCAGTGTAGTCTCTAGCATAGCTCCTCTGCGTGCAATTATACTCGAGCTTGAGCAGCCGGCATGTCTTTTCTCTCCCCTGCCTTCTTTTTGTTGGGCGCGCTCGCCGCGCCGATCCTGTTGCTGTACATGCTCAAACTGCGGCGGCGAGAGGTGCAGGTCTCGTCCACCCTGCTCTGGCAACTGCTGCTGCGCGACCGCGAGGCCAACGCCCCGTGGCAGAAGCTCCGGCGCAAGTTGCTGCTCATCCTTCAACTGCTGATTCTGGCCGCCCTGACCCTGGCGCTGGCCCGGCCCTTTCTGCCCATCCCCACCGTGGCCTCCGGCTCGGTGGTGGTGCTGCTGGACGCCTCGGCCTCGATGAACGCCGCCGACGTGGCCCCCTCGCGCTTTGAAGTGGCCCGCGCGCAGGCCCGCCGCCTGATTGACGGGCTATCCTCCGGCGCGCGCATCACTCTGATCCTGGCCGGCGCGCAGCCGCAGGTGCTGGCCGCCGGGGAAAGCGATCGCGCCGAGCTGCGCCGCGCCCTCGATTCTGCCCGCCCGACCACCGGTCCCGCCGACTGGAACGCTGCCTTTGCCCTCGCTGCCGCCGGGGCGGGCGGCGCGGGGAGCAACCGCGCCACCGTGCTGGTGATCTCGGACGGCGGGCTGCCGGCCGATCTGCCGGCCCTGCCGGGCGAAGTGCGCTACGCCCCGGTGGGAAAAAGCGCCGAGAACCTGGCCATCGCGGCCCTGGCGCTGCGCCCGGCCGCCGGCGGCGCCGAGCTGTACGCCGGCGTGACCAACTACGGCGATGTCAGCCGGGAGGTGATCCTGTCGGTCTCGCGCGCGGGCCAGCTCTTCAGCGCGCAGCAGCTCTCCGTGGCGCCCGGCGCGACCGCCCCGCTCGTGCCCACCGGCCTGCCGCCCGAGCCGGCGGTGTATCAGGCCCGCCTCTCGCCCGCCGCCGGCGAGGGCGCGGTGGATGCCTTTGCAACGGACGACGTGGCCTTTGCCGTGTACCGGCCACCGCTCTCCGGGCGCGCGCTGCTGGTCTCTCCCGGCAACCTGTTCCTTGAGCAGGCGCTCAGCGTGCTGCCCGGCCTGCAACCCTTCCGCGCCCCGCCCGGCGCGGGCGACCACACGGGGTCGCCCCTACTGCCGGCCGATCCCTTTGACCTGTACGTCTTCGACGGCGTTTTGCCGGAGGCCCTGCCCCCCGGCGACCTGCTGCTGGTCAACCCGCCTCCCAACGACCTGTTCACCGTGGGCGGCGTGTTCACCGGTACCGCCGGGGTTGCGCTGGCCGAGGGCACGCTGACTCGCTTTCTGGATTGGCGCGAGGTGCACGTGCTGCGCGCCAGGCAGGTGCAGCTCCCCGCCTGGGCCGAGGCGGCGGTGACGGCGCCGGGCGGGCCGCTGGTCTTCGCCGGGGAGCAGGGCGGGCGGCGCGTGGCGGTGATCACCTTTGACCTGCACGACTCGGACCTGCCGCTGCAAGTGGCCTTCCCCATCCTGATCTCCAACCTGGTGGACTACCTGGCCCCCTCGCAGGCGCTTGCCGCGCCGGATGGCCTGCGTCCCGGCCAGACCCTCGCCATCCTGCCCGGCGCCGGGGTGACGCAGGTGGCCGTCGCCGCGCCGGACGGGAGCGTGTTCGCCGCCGCCCCGGGCGAGAACGGCGTGGTATTCAGCCAGACCGGGCAGTTGGGGGTGTATGCGGCCAATTACCTCGGCGCGGACGGGTTGCAGGGCACCGACTACTTCGCGGTGAACCTGTTTGACCCCGGGGAATCCAACATCCGGCCCGCGCCGTTCATTACATTGGGCCGCGCCCCGCTGGCGGCCGCCCGCCGGGACGAGGCCGGCCAGCGCGAATTGTGGCCGTGGTTGGCCGGCGCCGGGCTGGCTATTCTGTTGCTGGAGTGGTGGGTTTACCACCGGGGGATGACCCTCCCGGCGGCCAGTGGGCGGCGTTGGGCGCTGTTGAGAAGGAGGTGGCGGGGATGACGGGAAGCAATATCGCGGACGGCCCAAAGAACTGCATCAGCCCGTCTGGCTCCAGCCCGGCCAACCACGCCAGACGACGGGGCACAGTCAGCGACGAAAAGGCGATGCGGTTGTCACCGTTCATTTTGCCCACGACCAGCCGGGCCACTGTCGAGTAATTCACTCTGGCCTCGGCCGGCAAGGGAAGGGGTGCGACTTCGATGTTCATAGCTGTCTTCGGCCCTGATTCTGTTCCGC
>CAYZNA010000377.1:0-3875 GCA_964478665.1 uncultured Anaerolineales bacterium | reverse complement strand
TCCTGGCCGGCAAGAAGAAGTAGCCGCCAGCGCGGAAATCCAAACTCCCAACAACCAAACTCCAAAAGGTTTGGAAGTTGGGAGTTTGAATCTTGAAGTTTGAGATTTGGAGTTTGGGATTTGAATATGACTCTCACCAGCCGCCTCACCCGTTCTCGTGTCTGGCGCTCGTTCTTCCGGCACGGCTGGCCGGACAACCCGCTCGACCGGTCACTGGCGATGACCAGCAATGTGTTCTTTCATCTGCACCCGGTCAAGGTCAGCCGCCAGAGTCTGCACTGGTCGTACTCGTTCGGGCTGGGCATCATCTCGGCCATCCTGTTCGGAGTCCTGGTCTGGACCGGCGTGCTCCTGATGTTCTACTACGTGCCGTCGGTCGAGCGCGCCTATCCGACGATGAAGGAGATTCAGTTGTCCGTGCCATTGGGCCAATTCACGCGCAACATGCACCGCTGGTCGGCGCACGCGATGGTGCTGGCGGTGATCCTGCACATGGCGCGGGTGTTTTACACCGGCGGCTACAAGCCGCCGCGCGAGTTCAATTGGATCGTCGGCGTGTGCCTGCTGCTACTCACCCTCGGCGCGAGTTTCACCGGCTATCTGCTGCCGTGGGACCAACTGGCGTACTGGGCGATCACGGTCGGCACGAACATTGCCGGTTATGCGCCGGTCGCCGGGCCGGTCGTACGTGAGCTGCTCCTGGGTGGAACGGATGTCGGGCAGAATGCGCTCATCCGCTTCTACACCCTGCACATCGCCCTCCTGCCCCTGCTGATCACGCTGCTCGTCTCGCTGCATCTCTGGCGCGTGCGGAAGGATGGCGGGCTGGCGGCGAACGACTCGTGAAGCGTGGAGAGTGGGGCGTGGAGAGTCGAGCGTAGGGCGAGATCGCTTCACGCTCCACGCCTCACGCCCCACGAAATGCGGAGACTGCTATGGCGACCCAACTCCCCGTCACCGACGAAATCTTCCCCAAGGACTCCCGCAAAACATACGCGCTGGCTGAACTGGTGCGCGGCGAAAGCCCGCTGGTGGGCAAAGGGCCGGAAGATACCGTGTTCTCGTTCCCGGTTGTGCTGTTGTGGGAAACTGTTCTGCTGTTGGGAGTGACCCTGGCGATCTTTTTGTTCTCCCTGTTCAAGCAGGCGCCGCTGGAGGAAATTGCGAACCCTCTGCTCACTACCGACCCGGCCAAAGCCCCCTGGTACTTCGTCGGCCTGCAGGAACTGCTCGAACATATGCACCCGACGCTGGCCGGGGTGATCATCCCCACCATCCTCGTGCTGTTTCTGGTAGCCCTGCCCTACCTTGATTATTCACGCGCAAACGCCGGCGCGTGGTTCTCGTCGGCGCGCGGCCGGCGAATAGTGGGTTGGACGGCGCTGTATACCCTGGTTGTGATGGTGGCCTATATCGCGCTGGACAACGCCTTCAGCCTGCGCGAACTGCTGCGCGGGGTCGTGCCGCAGTGGGTGTCACAGGGGCTGCTGCCCGGCGCCATCATCGCCGCGCTGGTCGCGCTGCCCGCGCTCGCGCTGCGCGTGCGGCGCTTCAAGGCGGACACCCACGCGATCATGTTGGCGCTGTTCACGGTGATGTTCGTCTCGGCGGTGGTGTTCACCGTGAGTGGCTTTCTCTTCCGCGGGCCGGGTTTCAAACTCTACTGGCCATGGCACATGCCGGACGGGTACAATCCGTGGGACGGACTATGAATAACCGCCAAATCCCAACTTCCAAACCCCAATTACTGAGACGCCGTGAGTTCCTCGCTTGGGCGTGGGGCGTGTCGCTCGTCGGACTGTTCGGCCAGGCCGGCGCCGCGCTGTTTCAGTTCTTCAAACCGCGCCTCGAGCCGGGCGGCTTCGGCGGGGAAGTCGTGGCGGGCACGCCGGAGGAGTTCAAGCCCGGCACGATCAGCCACGTCCAGCGAGGCCACTTTTACATCTCCCGTCTGGAAGATGGCGGTGTCCTGGCCTTGTGGCACCGCTGCACTCACCTGGGGTGCACCGTCCCCTGGCGGGAAGATGAGGGCCAGTTCCACTGCCCATGCCACAGCAGCCTGTTCAACCGCCAGGGTGAGGTCATCGGCGGGCCGGCGCCGCGGCCGCTGGATACTTTTCCGGTAAGCCTTAAGGACGGCAAGCTGGTCGTGGATACCGGCCAGCCTGTCGAGCGCCAGAAGTTCGAGCCGGCGCAGACCTTCCGACCTGGATGAGGCACCCCATGCGACCGCAAGAAAACTACACCCGATTCACAGTCGTCGGCCTCGGGCTGACGCTGGCTGTCCTGGCCGTCTTTCAACTGTACCTCTTGCGCGAACCGAAGCGCATCCAGGCCGCCGAGGCCGCCGACCAGTCGGCAGCCGTGGCGGCGGGGCGCGAGTTGTTCCAGAGCAACTGCACCGCCTGCCACGGCCAGGACGGCGAGGGGTTGGTGGGACCGACGCTCAATTCCCGTGAGTTGCTCAAGACGACGTCCGATAAGACCTTCTTCAGCTTGATCCGCACGGGTGTGCCCGGCAGCGTGATGCCGGCCTGGGGCCAGGCCTTCGGCGGCCCCTTCACGGACGAGCAGGCGACCCAATTGGTCGCTTTTATCCGCGCCTGGGAACCGAATGCGCCGGAGATCACCCCGGCGGTCAAGGCGCCCGACCCGGCTCGCGGCGCAGCCATCTTTGCCAGCACCTGCTTCATCTGTCACGGCGAGAACGGCCAGGGCACCGGCCGCGCTCCCGCGCTGAATGACCCGGAGCAGCTCAAGCAGTTTGACGACGCCTGGTACCGGGACACCATCGCTCAGGGCCGCCCGGCCAAAGGCATGCCCACCTGGGGCACGGTGCTCTCACCGGATCAGATTGACGACCTGGTGGCGCTGCTGGCTACCTGGCGCGAGGGCCAGACGGTGACGCCGCCCATTCGATTGGGAGAGCATCTCAGCAGTGCGCTGTTCGCCCTGCGGCGTTCCGATTCACCGGATGCGGTGTTTCACCTGACCACGGCGCAGGAGCAGGCGAGCGCCTCCGAGGCGGAAAAGATTCAGGCTGTGCTGGACCTGATCGCGGGGATCGATCTGACCGGCGCCGAAGCCCGATTGAGTGAACTGCTGGGCGTGCCTTCCGCCGCGGTCGTCCTGCCGCCCGGTTCCGTCGAGGAGGGCACAGTGCTGTTCGCACAGAACTGCGCGCCGTGTCACGGCGCGGAGGGCACAGGGGGCATCGGCCCCAACCTGCATGCCAACGCGTTCGTGCAGTCGCAAAGCGACGCGGCTCTGGCGGCCTTCGTGCTGGCCGGCCGCGCCGGGACCGCCATGGCCGGCTATCAGGGCCGCCTGACGGAAGAGCAACTGAGTCACGTGGTGGCGCTGCTGCGCACCTGGCAGAAATAAAGTGGAGGATTAGCCGATGAAGATTGTCATCAACCACGACAATTGCCAGCACGCCGGCGCGTATGCCGACCGGTGCCTGGGGGCGACGATCCGCAATCCGCTCGGCCATGAGCGCTTCTGCGCCGCCGAAGTCGCCGACGATGGGCAACCTGCGCTGACCGTCGTGCTGGTCTTCGACGGGCAAGAGCATACGCTCGTGCTGGATGAACTCAAGCGCGAATACGTCGCCAGCGAAGGTTGGCCGGCGTTTCTCAGTCCGGAGGCCTGGGGAATTCCATGATGCTGAAATCATGGTCAAGTGCGCCACCGTTCTTGAACGTGAGCTTCACCGGCCGCCCGGCAACCACCTCGATGGTGGCCGGGGAATAGGCGAACTCCTTCGCCTCCACGGCCAGCTCCTGTGGGCCGCTGCTCTTTGTCGCGCCGGAACAGGCAGCCAGCACCAGACCGGCCAACAGTTGGTTGCTGGCGCCGAAGATCGGCCAGGCTAC